>JAKPUV010000147.1 GCA_029554925.1 Candidatus Hydrogenedentota bacterium
CAGAAAGGCGTCCATGTCCGCGCAGTGACCGAAGAGGTGCACCGGCACGATGGCCCGCGTGCGCGGGGTGATGCGCTCCTCCACGGCCGCCGGATCCAGCGTCAGCGTGTCCGGGCGCACATCGGCGAACACCGGCACCCCCCCGGCGTTCACGATGGCGCCCGCCGTCGCGAAGAAGGTGAAGGGCGTCGTGATCACCTCATCCCCCGGCTTCAGTTCGAGGGCGCGAAAGAGCAGGTACAGGGCGTCCGTGCCCGAGGCGACCCCGGCGGCGTGGGCACAGCCCGTGTAGCCCGCCATCTCCCTTTCAAACCCCTCCACCTGCGGGCCGCCGCGGAAAAGCTGCGACTCCATCACCTCCAGCACCGCGGCCTCAACCTCTCCGCGGATTTCCGCGTATTGCGCCTTAAGATCCAACAGGGGAACCCGCATGACACCGTCTCTCCCGAAAAAAAAGTCTGAAACACACCCACCCCGGCGGTAATGATAGCAGACCGTGCCCCCCCCGATCATCCAGCCTGTGACAGGCATCCGGGCTGCGGGTGTTTCGTGCGCCGGAAATTCACACCCTCAGGGCGCCTCGCAGGGCAAGTGCCGCAGCCGCCATGTTTCTGGTATGATGGGGGCGTTGCAAACGGAGTGTTCGCCGCATGCACAGCGAAAACGCCTTCAAGACCGGGGACGGGATGGAACTTTACGCGCAGCAATGGGTTCCAGAGTCTGGAATCCGGGCGCGGCTGGTGCTTGTCCACGGCTTCGGCGACCACAGCAGCCGGTATGCGCACGTGGCCGCCCATTTCAACCGGGCCGGCATCGCCGTGCACGCTTACGACCAGAGGGGGCATGGAAAGTCCCCCGGACGGCGCGCCTACGTTTCCCGTTTCGACGACCTGCTCGCGGACTTGGACGCCTTTCTTGCCTGGTCCGGGGACAGCCTCGCGGGGGCGCCCCTTTTCCTGATGGGGCACAGCATGGGGGGGATGGTGCTCACCCGCTACGCCCAGACCCGCGCCATCGGCGCGGCCGGCCTTGTTTTCAGCAGCCCCTTCCTGGGGTTCACCGATGATGTGCCCCAGATCCTTCTCAAGCTCGCCGGCATTCTTTCCGCCGTCTTCCCCGGCCTTCCGGTGGGCGGCGTGGACAACCGGGGCCTTTCGCGCCTGCCCGACGTGGTCGCTGCCGCCGACGCCGACCCCCTCACATTTCACGGCCGGGTCGCCGCCAGAACGGGCGCGCAGTTTTACGCCACCATCCAGGCCGCGGAGAAGGACTACGGGGCCATCTCGCTCCCATCGCTGGTGCTGCACGGGGAGGCGGACAGGGTGGTGCCCTGCGCCGGCGGGGTGCGCCTCTTCGAGGGCATGGGATCCGGCGACAAAACCCTCCGCCTCTTTCCCGGCGGATACCATGAACTTTGGAACGACACCGACCAGGAGGCTTTCCTTCGGGAAGTGACCGGGTGGATCTGCGCGCGCGCATCGGCGGCGGCCGCATGACGCCCCCGACAGGACAATACCACCGCGCCCCGCACGGCGCGGCAACCACGGGAGACGGCACGATGAAGCGTTACATGACCGCGTTTTTACTGACATGCGCCCTGTCGGCGCTGCCGGCGTTCGCGGAGGAAATCCGGGTGGGCGTCCTGTCCGACGGCATCACGGAGGACTGGAACGCCCTGCGCCTCCTCTGCGGCGGGGCAGCCGCGGAAAAGGGCCTGGTGTTCGACTTCCGCATGCCCTCGCCCGCCACCATTGAGCAGCAAAACGCGATCGCCGAGAAGATGGTGCAGGACGGCGTCAAGGCGCTTGCGGTGGCCCCCATTGACCCCACAGCCCAGGAGGGGATGTTGAAGGCGCTGGCCGCGAAAGTTCCCCTCATGCTGCTGGAGCGTGACGCCCCCGGGTCGGGCCGCGCATGCTTCCTCGGAACCGACCATCGCGAGGCGGGCCGCCTCATGGGCGAGGTGACAAGGGAGACCCTGCCGCCCATGATCCGGGTGCTTATTTTCACGTCGGGGCAGGAGTCCCCGGAGGAGGCTGCCCGGCTGGAAGGACTTAAGGCCGCCCTGGAAGAGGGAAAGTATTTCCTTCTTGACGCGCTGGCCGACAAGGGCGACCGGAGCGTCGCGGGCGCGCGCGCGGCGGAGGCACTGAAAAAACACCCCGAGGTGGGCGGCTACTTCGGCACCATGCCCTATCATGCGGGCGTGCTTCTGTCCGCCGTGCGCGCGGAAAAGCGCGAGCGTCTGGTGAGTGTCATCGCCTACGGGAACACCCCGGAAGTCCGGGACGGACTCGCCACCGGCGGCATCTTTGCCGTGGTCCGGCCGGACCTTTCGGACCTCTCGAAGAAGCTCACGGGCGCCCTCGCCGCGCTGGCCCGCGGCGAAACGCCACCCGACCTTCCCGAAAACCGGTGTTATTCCGCGGGACTTCTCGTCGAGAAGACGGAGAAGCCGCGCAATCTGGAGGACATCGCGGATGCGCTGCAGATACCTCGGGTGCTTGAAGAGACTCAGGCTGTCCCCCGCCCCTCTTTCGAGTGAGGGCGCCGACGGCACAACAATAGACGCCCAGTCGCTGGCGAACTGGCCGCTTTCGGATGATCCATCGGAGAAGGCCTGGCGCGATGTAGTCGCGTACAAGGAAACAGGCGCCCGCGGCGTCGTGTTGTGCGGGGATTTCACCGGAATCCGCCGGATTGACAATCTGGACGAGGAAAGGCCGGGCTTCTGGGCGGCCATGAGTTCGCTGGAGGCGGCCGACCAGGGGCCGTTTCCCCTGGACACCGGCCGTTTCCCGATCCTGGAAATCACCTACAAGTTCCTGAGTTCCCGTTCACACGCCGAGCTCGTCTGCTTCTACAACGGGGGGGAATGCGTCCACCGGCTGGACCACACCACGGAATGGACCACCGCCGCCGTCCTGCTGCATCACCGGGGGTTCCCCGAGCAGGTCACCGGCGTCGCGGTCCGCCTCTACGCCCACAAACGCACCGAGGAGTCCATCGAGATTGAGTCCGTCCGGTTTCGGGCGATGACCGGGGCCGAGGCTGAGGCATGGGGGGGCACCTGCGCCGCCGAGGCGCGGCGAAAGGCCTCCCCCCCGGTGGCGGCCCCCTCGGACTTCCTCCCCTTTGGGGTGTTTCTCAACGCCGCCACCGCCGCCAAGCTGGCGGATCTCATGGAGATTTCCTTCGGCGACTACTGGCGGCTGGCCCTGGAGGACATCGCCCGCCACCACCACAACTGCGTGGTCGTGGAAAAGGCGGAGGCGCTCGGGCGCGACCACGGCAAGGAGCTGGAGGGGCTGGCCCAAAGCTTCAACGTCAAAGTGGTCCCGCTGTTCGGCATGCCCCTCAACTCCCCGGAGCGTCTTTGGAAGCGGTTGGCTGACACGCTGGTCACGGATTTCTCCGCGTCCAAGGATGTCCTCGCCTGGGGAATGGGCGAGGCCCCCGATGAAAGCGACCTCGACCAGTGGAGGCGTTTCTGCAACGCCTTCAGGCGCGCCGACACCTCCCATCCCCTGACGGCGCCTTTCCGGCATCCGGGCACCCTGCCCGCCTTCTCGTCCTGCATGGACGTGAACTGGATTCACTTCTTCAAGTCGTTCTGTCCCTGGAAAATCGGCGAGGCGGTCCACGCCCATCTCGGCCTGGGGGGGGGCAAAGCCCTCTGGGTGACCGCTCCCGCCTTCGTGGACGCCAGCGGCGCGCCCGAATGGAGCTCCGGGCCGGAAATGCGCCTCATGCTCAACCAGGCGCTTGCGAACGGGGCCCGGGGGTTCTTCTCCTACGCCTACCACAACAGCCCGATCTGGGACGGCGGCCATTGCGAACGGTCCCTCACCGGCCCCTTCCTCACGTTCAGCGACCTGTGGGCCGAACTGGGGAACCGCGTGGAACGCTTCACCGCCATGGCCCCCCTGTTTCTCAACGCCGTGCCCAACGGGGAGGAGCCCCCCTTCAAGCTCGGGCTCGTCTCCCGGGCGAATCCCCGCTCCAAGGTGCCGGAGGGCCTGCCTTTGGTCCAGGTGCTGTGGATGCGCGGCGAGGATTTTCATCTGTGTTATCTCGTCAGCAACGACGCCGACCAGTCCGTGTCGGTGAACTTGGAGTTCCCGGCTTTTCTTCCCGACGGCATGGAGATTTACGACGTCACCGCCTTCGCAAGAAGCCGGGTCTGGGCCCCGGCGGAGCGGACCCGTCATCTGGAGATGTTCCCGGGGCAGGGACAGCTTCTGCTGGTGGGGAGGCCGGAATGCAGCAGCATCTGGCGCGACATCATCGCCGGGCGCATTCTTCAGGAGGACCGCCGCCAGGTCATGGTGGACCTGGACCTTGCGCGGAAATACCGGCTGGACATTGCGGAAATCGAGTCAACCATTCTGGACCCCGCGCCGGGCGCGCCCCTGGAGGCGCTGATCCAGGTGCATGCCGCGCGCGACCGGCTGACGAACCTCATCTACGCCACGCCGACCCTCACCGAGGCGCGCAGCATGCTCATCAAGGCGAGTTCGATCGTCTGCGGCTGCGACGAGGCCCTAAGCGCCCTGTACGGCGCCGGCAGGAAAGACCACGCCCACGAGCTCGGCATCAAGGCGGAACCCCTGGCCAAGGGTCTGACCCAGCTCCGGCTGCGGCTGCGCAGGGGATACGGCACCTCCGTTTCCCGGGCCTGCGGGGATCTTGTGGACAAGGGATCCGCCCTGCTGAAGGAAATCTGGGCGAAAACGGCCGAATAGGCCGGGCCGTCAGAACACCGGCTCGTTGACGCCGTGCCGGACCATCAGTATCCGGCGGGCTTCGCCCGCCGCATAGACGGACCCGCACACCAGCAGGGGGGATTCCTCCGTCGCAAGCGGCATGCCCGCCGCCAGGGCCTCTGAGAGGTTGGCACAGGCAAGGTGGGGGATTCCCGCCGCCATTCGGGACAGCTCCCCGACTGAAAGGGAACGCGCCCCTGCGTAGCCGGTCAGCAGGAGGGGGGAGGCCGCTGGCCGGATGATCTCCAGCATCTCGGCGGCCGCCTTGTCGGAGGAAACGGCAAACACCACCACCGCGCGCGGAAAGGAGGCCGCAAGGGTCCGCATCCCGTCCGGATTGTGGGCGATGTCGAGATAGACCGGGGGGCTCTCCAGCACTTTCTCCATGCGGCCGGGCCACCGCGTCCCGGCCAGCCCCCGCACAATGGCCTCCCGGGGCACAGGGCCCAGGGGAGGGGGGAGAAGCGCGGCGGCCAACGCGGCGAGGGCGGCATTTGCCCCCTGATGCGCCCCGGGAAGCCCGACGGGAACGTGCTCCAATGAAAGGGCGTCATGGCGCAGGGACAAGAGGGGTGCCATCGGCGTGCCGGAAACGGAAAAGTCGTAATCCCGGCCCGCCATCAAGAGAGGCGCCCCGACCGCAAGGGCCCTTTCCTGGATCACCCCTGCGGGCCCGGGGACGAGGGGACCGGTGACGCAGGGAACCCCCGGCTTCAGAATGCCCGCCTTCTCAAAGGCGATGGCCTCCAGCGTGTCTCCGAGGTACTGGGTGTGGTCCAGGGCGATGTTGGTGATGGCGCAAAGGGCAGGACAAAGCACGTTTGTGGCGTCGTGGCGGCCGCCCATCCCCGTTTCCACCACCGCCACATCCACGCGCATCTCGCGGAACCACCCAAAAGCCACGGCGGTGTTCAACTCGAAAAAAGTCGGCGGGGCGGGCATGCGCGACGCGATTTCCCGGAAACGGAATATCTGGTCGCGGAGGGCCTCTTCCGGGATGGGCACTCCGTCCACCTGAAACCGCTCCCGGATGTCCAGCAGGTGGGGGCTGGTGAACTTGCCCGAGCGCAGGCCCGCGGTTCTCAGGATGGTGTCCAGGAAGGCGGCCACGCTCCCCTTGCCGTTGGTTCCGGCAATGTGCACGGAGGGGCAGGCCCTCTCGGGATTGTCCGCGCCCTGCAGCAGCGCCCGGGTGTTGTCGAGCCCGAGCTTTACGCCGTGCAGAATCAGGTCGGAAAGGTACTCCCGCCAGGGGGTGCCGTCGGAAACCAGGTCCATGTGCTGCATGACGCGCCATTCCCCCCGGCCCGCGGCACGGCGCCGCAGGCCGGCACTATGGTCATTCGGACGGCTCGGATTTCACGATGTTCCCCGGGAAATACAGCAGCCGCCCGCAGTGCTGGCAGGAGTGGTGCTCCTTTTCCGCCATGATCTCGTTCACGATCTGGGCGCGCACCGTCATGAAACAGCCGCCGCAGGACTCGTCGTTGAGGGGCACCACGGCGGGCTTGCGCGCCGTCCGGATGCGCTCGTACCGCTTGAGCAGGGGAGGGGAGACCGCGGCGGCGAGGGGCGCCCGCCTGCTCTCCAGCTCCTTGCGCTCCTTGACGGCCTCGGCGAGCTCGGCGTCGATGCGGGCGCACTCCTCGTCCAGTTTGGCGACCTCGCCGTCAATCCGCTTCCGGTCCTCATGGAAGCGCATCTGCGCGTCGTCGATCTCCAGCATGATCCCGAGGATGCGCTCCTCCTTAAGGGCGATCTGCTTGCGCTGCAGTTCGATCTCATGCAGTAGCGCGCGGTACTCCTCGTTCTTCTTGACCTGGAGGAGCTGGGCCTCGAACTTCCCAATCTGGGTGTTCTTCTGGTCGATGTCGACCTCGCACTCCTTCTGCTCAACCTTGAGCTTCTTGACGCGGCCCTCGCTCTCCTTCAGCTCCTCCGTCAGCCGCTTCCGCTGGATGTTAAAGGCCTCCTTCTGGCGGGGGATCTCCTTTTCGCGGGCCCGAAACGCCTCAATCTTCAAGTCTAGCTGCTGCAGTTCCAACAAAGCTCTCAATGTACGGTACCTCCGGGGGCCGCCGCCCCATGTGCCCTTAAAGGAAAAAGGCGCGGTCGTGATGACCGCGCCCTGTGTGCGCCCGCAAGAAGCGAGAACACGGCGTCCGGCGTCCCGTTTTCGGGAAGCCCGGCACCGCCCAGGCGGTGTCCCGAGACCCCGGGAACCCGGCCGTGCGGAGAACGCCGCGTTTCAGAGACAAAAAACACCCTTCACTCCTCCCCGCCGGCTGCGGCGCCGTTCTTCGAAGAGCGCGCCAGCGCGACCGTGCCTGTCCGGACCAGTTCCTCGATGCCGTAGGGGCGCAGCATCTCGATGCAGGCGTTCACCTTGCCCTGCGCGCCCGTGACCTCCACGGTCATCGTGCGCTGGTCCAGGTCCACAATCTTCGCGCGGAAGACGCTTGCCAGTTCGATGATCTCGCCGCGCTTCTTGGCGCCCGCGGCGACCTTGACCATGACCAGTTCGCGCTCCACGAAGGAGGTGTTCGTCAGATCCTCCACCGCCACCACGTCCACCAGCTTGTTCAGCTGCTGCATGATCTGCGCCAGCACCGTGTCGTCGCCCCGGACGGTGACGGTCATCCGCGAGATGGCCGGGTTCTCCGTCTCGCCCACGCAGAGGCTGATGATGTTGTAGCCGCGCGCGCTGAACATCCCCGAGACGCGCGCGAGCACGCCGAACTGGTTGTCCACCAGCACGCAGATCGTGTGCTTCTTGTTCATCGGCATGACGTCATCCTTCCTCGGCGCGGGGGCGCCGGTTGTGCCGGTTCATGGCCGCCTCAATGCCCATCTCCACCCAAAGCAGCACCGCCGCCGCCGCATCCTCCACCATGGCGTCCACGGCGGCCCGCTCATCCGGACGGAACGCTCCCAGCACATGGCCGGAAAGCTCGCCGCCCGCCGCGCCGCCGCCGACCCCCAATCTTACCCTGTGGAACTCGTTCGTGCCAAGCCGCTCGATCACGGACTTGAGCCCGTTGTGCCCGCCGGCGCCGCCGCCGCCCCGAAGGCGCACCGCGCCGAGGGGGAGGTTCACGTCGTCGGCGACCACCAGGATGTCCGCGGCCGCGACCCCCCGGCTTCTGGCGGCCCTGGCCACGCTGTTCCCGCTCAGGTTCATGAAAGTCAGCGGCTTCAGCAGGTACACCCGGTGTCCGGCGTGCGCGCCCTCCGCCCAGAGTCCCTCATGCTTTTCCCGGTCAAAGGACGCGCAACACCCGGCCGCAACCCGGTCCGCAACGCGGAAACCCAGATTGTGGCGCGTGTCCCGGTACTGCGCGCCGGGATTGCCCAATCCTACCACCAGTCTGGAACCGCACAAAGCCGTTCACCTCGGCGGCTCACGCCGCTCGGCGGAGGGGAGGGGAACTACTTCCCCTCCTCCGCCTTTTCCTTGGCTTCCTCCGGCGCGGACTCGCCCTCGGCCGCAGCGGCCGCCGCAGCCTCGGAAGCGCTGATACGGGGCATGTGCACCGAGGCCACGGGGAGCTCGGAGTCCGTCAGCACCGTCACGCCCGCCGGAACCTCAAGCATCGCGACGTGGTACGCCGCGCCGATTTTAAGCTCGGTGATGTCCAGCGTGACCATCTCGGGAACCTGGGTGGCCAGGCACTCGATCTCGATCTCGCGGATCTGGTGCTCGAGCAGGCCGCCCTCGGCGACGCCCTTGCACCGCCCCGTCAGCTCGACGGGCACCGTGGTGCGGATCGTCTCGTCCAGACGGATCCGGACAAGGTCCACATGGATGGGATTGTACTTGAGCGGATGGCGCTGCACCGACTTGACAATCGCGGCGGTGTTGACCGCGGGCTGATCCTCGCAAACCAGGCTCACGATCGGGTGCGTGCCCGCCGCCGAATGCAGCAGCCGGTCAAACTCCTTGCCGTCCACCTCCAGCGCCACGGTTTCCTTGCCGCCGCCGTACAGCACGCCGGGGACTCCGCCCGCCCGACGGACCGCATGGGCCATGCCCTTCGTCCCCGTGGTGCGGCTGCTGACACTCAATGTCTTCAATTCCATCGTTCAATTCTCCCAGAACATGTTCTCGTTTTCAGACCTGGAAAAGACTGCTCACGGACTCGTTGCGGTGGATGCGGCGGATGGCCTCCCCGATCAGGGGGGCCAGCGAAAGAACCCGGAAGCGGGGATTCGCCGCCGCCCGCGCGCACAGGGGCACCGAGTCGCACACCAGAAGCTCCTCGATGACCGAATTCTCTATGTTGTCCAGCGCGGGGCCGCTGAAAACCGGGTGCGTGGCGCAGGCCCGCACGCTCAGGGCGCCGTGGTCCTTGATGGCCTTCGCCGCCTTGACCAGCGTGCCGCCGGTGTCAATCATGTCGTCCAGAATCAGCGCGTGCTTGCCCTCGACCGACCCGATGACGTTCATCACCTCGGACTCGTTCTCGCGGGGGCGCCGCTTGTCCACAATGGCCAGCGGGATGCCCAGGCGGTTCGCAAACTCGCGCGCCCGGCGCACGCTGCCCATGTCCGGCGAGATCACAATCGTGTTCTCCTGAAGCTTCTCCTTCCAGAGGCACTCGCAGAAGACGATGTCCGCCGCCAGATGGTCCAGCGGGATGTCGAAGAAGCCCTGTATCTGCCCGCTGTGCAGGTCCACCGTCAGCACGCGGTCCGCCCCCGCCGCCGTGATCAGATTCGCCACCAGCTTGGCCGTGATCGGGACGCGCGCCTTGTCCTTGCGGTCCTGGCGCGCATAGCCGAAATAGGGGATGACCGCCGTGATGCGCTCCGCCGAGGCGCGCTTCACCGCGTCAATCAGGATCAGCAGCTCCATCAGGTGCTGGTTCACCGGCGGGGATGTGCTGTTGACCAGGAAGACATCGCGGCCGCGGATGTGCTCCTGGATCTGCACCCGGATCTCGCCGTCGCTGAAACCGCTGACGATCGCCTCGCCCTGGCGAACGCCCAAATGCTCGCAGATCCCCCGCGTCAACGCCTGGGACCCATTGCCGGAAAAAATCTTCATCTCCACGGAACCGTCCACTGTGTAGGCCTTCCGCTCCTGGTTGCCCGCATCCAAAACCGCCCCGGGGCGGTCCATTGTCCTGACTGGCTGGGGCGGCTGGACTCGAACCAACAATAGCCAGAACCAAAATCTGGTGCCTTACCAATTTGGCTACGCCCCATCCGTGTCGGCAGGGTTGCTTGACTGGCCGCTCGCCGTCGTCCGTCCCGTCCGCCGCGGGGCCGGTCTGCAGGGAAACCGGATAGGTGCCAGCGGCGAACGCCTCCGGAAACACGGAAAATCACCTGCGGCGGCCTCCGGAGGGCACAGCGCGCGAAGTATATCAGGACAAGCCGGACCAATGCAAAGCACCACAACCCGCACGGTTCGACAATTTATCTGAGAATAGTTGCCATTATCCGCATAATGCGATACAATCAAGATGGCGGCAAGGATGAACGTGACGAACATGGGGTGAGCAAACATGGCGCCTGATTCGAAATCCGGCAGGTCCGACGGTGCGGAGAAGCGCACCAGGCAACGTCTCGTGGTGCATCTGAAAAACGGACGCACTGCCCGGGGGTTCTGCCTGGCGCTGAACAAGGTCTCCGACGGTTTCAACCTCGAACTGGTGGACGAGGAGAACCAGTCCATCGGAAAGTCGGTCCACATCCCCTTCGGAGAGCTCAAGGGGGTGTTCTATGTCAAGAGCTTCAATGGCCGGTTCAATCCCGAGCAGTTCCCCCAGGAAATCCCGGAAAACGCCATTCCCGTCGTGCTGGAGTTCTTCGACGGGGAAATCGTCTCCGGGTTTGTGACGTCTCCCAGATACATGCAGGAGCCGCGGTTCGTTTTCATTCCGGACGATCCCAACGCCAACAACCTCAGCGTGCTGGTGGAGCGGACGGCCATCCTCTGCGGCATGACGCCCGACGAATACAAGGACCGTCTGCAGAAGGAGTTCGAGAGCTTCCTCCAGCACAAGGTCCAGTTGAGCGATGAGTCGAGGGCCGAACTGGAGGGGGACTTCTATTTCGGCAAGGGCAACTACCAGAAGGCCCTGCGGAAATACCGCGAGGTGGAGAAGACCGACAGCGCCTCCACCCGCCTCAGCCGCAAGATGACCGCCACCCTGTTCAATGTGGGCATCTGCAACATCCGCAAGCACAACTACGACCGTGCCCTCCAGTACATGGACATGGTGCTTGCCCGCGACCCCCGCCACGCCCAGGCGCTCAAGCGCGCCGAACAGCTCCGCGCGCACCTGATGAAAAAGCGCCTCCAGAAGCCCTGAACCGGAGCCGCGCTTGCATCCCAGTGCGCCGGATGTGCCACAATTGTGAGGCTGGAGGAAAACATACCACCCCCTCCAGCGGGGCACCATGCGAAAACCAGCGGTTCTTCTCATTCTCGCGGCGTGGGTCTGCGCCGTTTCCCCCGACGGGGGCGCGCAGCGCCGCATTATCCCCCGGGTGCCGGCCTTTGCGGGCACACACTATCCGGCGGACCCCAACACCCTTCTCAGCACCCTGAAGTCCTTCCACGAAGCCGCCGACGCCCCCGAGGTCCCCTCGTTCATGGCCGCATGCATAGCGTCCCCGGCCCCCTACGGCCTCGCGGGCAAGATATCCGCCCATGCGTTCAAGAACCTCCAGCCGGGACAGTATGAGCGTGTCATCATCCTCAGCAGCGCCCACACTGTGGACATCGAGGGGTGCTCCCTCCCCGAGGTGGACGCGTTTCTCACCCCGCTGGGCCCCGTTGCGCTGGATGCCGACGCCGTCAGAAAGCTGGTTTTCTCCCCGCTGTTCACCGTCCAGCGGCTGAACTACTCCGGAAAGGCGAACCGGCGCAGTCAGGCGCATGAGTTTGAACACGGCATAGAAACCCTTCTGCCCTACCTCCAGGAGCGCCTGCTGGAGTTCAAGCTGGTCCCCGTGCTCGTGGGCCGTCTCACCACCGCCAGCGGCAAGTTCAACCCCGCCGCCGCGGACACCATAGCGAACACCATCCTCCCGCTCCTGGACGACCGGACCCTGCTGGTGGTCAGCAGCAGTTTCACGCATTTCGGAAACGACTTCAGCAACCGCCCCTTTAACGAAAACATCCAGGCCAACATAGAACGCCTGGACCGCAGGGCCTTCGAGTGCGTGCTTTCCCTCGACGCGCGCTCCTTCCAGGCATACCTCGAGGAGACCAAGAACGTGATCGACGGGGCCAACTGCATCCACATCCTGCTGCGGCTGCTGCCCCCGGGCGCCCAGGCGCGCATTCTGGCCTATGAAACCTCCGGCGCGCTCACGGGCGACGCGAACAGGTCCGTCAGTTTTGCCGCCTTCACATTCCACGACCCGTCCCGTCCGGCGGCCACCGCCCAGCCGGACAAGGTGAGACCCCTGCCCATGCCCGGCATGCCCCCGGGTTCCACTCCCGCCCCCCCGCCGTCGGAAACCCCCTCCGCCAAGGAGGAGAAGAAAGAACCGCCGGAGAAAAAACCATGAACGGGGCTCCGCCGCTTACGGACGGGGAGAAGCGCGTCCTGCTCCAAATCGCCCGGGACGCCATCGCCGCCTCTCTACAAGGGCGGACCCTCCCGCTTGGCGGGTATCCCTCGACGGAGGCGCTTGCGTCGCGCCGCTGCGCGTTTGTCACCCTGCACGATGCGGCGTGCGGCCTCCGGGGGTGCATCGGCACGCTGGAGGCCCGTGCATCCCTTTCGGAAACGGTCCGGGACCACGCCGTCCACGCGGCATGCCACGACCCGCGTTTTCCTGCCGTCACCCCGGACGAGCTGGACACCCTTTCGGTGGAGATTTCCGCGCTCGCACCGGGAGAAATCCCCGGAACCCCGTTCATCCCCGTGGCCGGCCTGGAGGAGATTGTCGTGGGCCGGGACGGCCTGTATCTTACCCACCCCCCGAGCGGACGCGGCGGTGTGCTGCTTCCGCAGGTGCCGGTGGAGCAGGGATGGGATCTGGCCGCGTTCCTGCTGGGGCTTTGCCGCAAGTCAGGGCTGCCCCCCCGGGCCTGGGAGGACCCCGCCTGCCGCCTGTTCCGGTTCTCCGCCGAAGTCTTCGGGGAGCACGACTTCCCCGGAATCCGCTAGAAACGCTTGATCATCAGCAGGGCGTCCTCCCCGGTGCGCTGGTAGTATCCCGGCCTTCTCCCCTCGGGCACAAACCCCATCCGCTCATACAGATGGATGGCCGCCGTGTTCCCGTCGCGCACCTCCAGGCGCGCCAGTGCCGCGCCTAGTTTGAAAGCTTGCCGAAGCAGGTGCTCCACCATCTGGCGGCCATACCCCCGCCTGCGGTGCTCCTCGGCCACCGTGACGCGGGTGATATGCGCCTCGTCCAGCACCAGCCAGAACCCCGCATAGGCCACCAAATCTTCGCCCAGAAGCCCCACATGGAGATGCGAGCACGGGGTTTCCAACTCGTGGCGGTACATTCCCTGCGTCCAGGGCTCGGGATACGCCTGACTCTCCAACAGAAGCACCGCCGGGAGGTGCGCCGGGGTGAAAGGCTCAAAACGCAGGGGTGCGGCGGCCATGTCAGGGTTTCCCCCCGCGAGGAATCTCCGCCTGCGCCTTGCGCAGATACACGGGCACCGCCTGCGCGGGATCCGTGGGGGCGCCCGCCGCCCGGCGGCGCGCCGCCTCCAGGGCCACAAACGACGCCCGGGGCGTGTTGCCCGGAGGGGGCACAATCCGCGCATTCGGAAGGGCCGACCGGATCTCGGCGGCATACCGGTCCGCCCCGTCACCGATGAACACGGCCGCTTCGCCGCCCGAAGGCATCTGCTCAAGCAGCCGTCCCACCGGTCCCACCCGGTCCTCCCCAAGCTTTTCCGGCCCGGCCGCAGTCATGCGGTAGAAAGCCCCAAAGACCTCGCCCATGCGCGCGTCGAGGAGGGGGACCACCAGCCCATCCGCGGGGGCGGCGGCGTGAACCAGGGCATCCAGCGTGGGCACCCCCACCAGGGGCAGCCCGCGCGCAAGGGCCAGCCCCTGCATGGCGGACACCCCGATGCGCAGTCCTGTGAAAGACCCCGGACCCGTCGTGACCGCCAGCAGCGAGAGCGCCTCCAACGCCACCCCTGAGTCGCAAAGGACATGGTCTATCAGGGAAAAGAGGCGTTCGGCGTGGAGACGGCCTCCGTCCACAACGACTTCCGAGCATATCCGGATAGAAGGGGAGGAGGGGGCGGCCTCAACCCGGCAAACCCCCACGGCGCACCAGCCGGTGCTGGTGTCCACGGCGAGAATCGTTGAAGCGGGGCTGATGGAGGTGCTCATGTTGGAACTTTCCGCCCCTGTGAAATACGTCCGGCACACGACGTCAGATTGACGGCGAATCCCCCCCGTCACCTGTCCCGGCGGCAACCTTCTCCTTCATCATCTTGCCGGGCTTGAACGAGACCACGGTCCTGCGCGAAACCGGCACCTGCTCCCCCGTCCGCGGGTTGCGCCCCACGCGGGCCGCCCGGCGCTTCACCTCAAAAACGCCGAAATCGCGCAGCTCCCATCGGCCGCCGCGCACCAGCGTCTGCGTCAGCGTGTCAAACGCGGACTCCACGATGCGAAACACGTCGCTCTGGGTCATCCCCGTCTTGCTGGCAACGAGCATCACCAATTCACGCTTTGTAATGGTCACGGATGGGGCTCCTTCCCTCTGGAACTGTCAGACGTCCTTCCTGCCGCGGCGCGGACACGCCGCACACACTGAAACGCCCGCTTTCAGCCGGGCCGCCGCCCCCTATAGTACCCAATCCCCTCCGAGGTGAGTCAAGTTTTCGCTGACAACCCGGTGATGGCGCCCCGGGGCGGACACCCGCCCCCCGCTCCAACCGGGAAAGCCGACGGGGCGCGCTGATGGACGGCATGCGTTCCGGAGAATATTCTCGGGCTCGTCGGCGTTATCGAGAATAATTTCCCATTAGCGCCTTTGACAATGCCCCTCCGTCCCGGTAAAATGCCGTCACTCAGCATAAGGAACTCCCGATGGAACTCGACGCGGTCCTTCTGGCAAGGATTCAATTTGGCTTCACCGTTGGCTTCCACTACATCTTCCCCCCGTTGACCATCGGTCTCGCGTGGCTGATGGTCATCATGGAGACGCGCCACTACTTCACCGGTGTCAAGGTCTATGAAGACATGGCCCGCTTCTGGACCAAGCTCTTCGCCGTCACTTTTGCCGTGGGTGTGGCCACGGGCATCGTCATGGAGTTCCAGTTCGGGACCAACTGGGCGGACTATTCCCGTTTCGTGGGCGACGTGTTCGGTTCCGCCCTGGCGGCCGAGGGCATTTTCGCGTTCTTTCTCGAATCGGGGTTCCTGGCCGTGCTGGTCTTCGGCTGGGACCGGGTTTCCAAGCGGGTCCATCTCCTGAGCACCTGGCTGGTGGCCCTGGGCTCCACCCTGTCCGCGGTGTGGATTGTGGTGGCCAACTCGTGGCAGCAGACGCCCGCCGGGTTCCATGTGGTGGGGGAGGGGGCCGCCCGCCGCGCCGAGATCACCGGTTTCTGGGAGATGGTCTTCAACCCGTCGGCCATGCACCGCCTCAACCACACCATCATCGGCGCGCTCATTCTGGGCGCCTTCTTTGTGATGAGCATCTCCGCCTTCTACATCCTGAAAAACCGCCATCTGGATTTCGCGAAGCGCTCCTTCACCATCGCGCTGGTCGTGGCGTTCCTCTCCTCCTGGGGCATTCTCTTTTCCGGCCACCTCCAGGCAAAGAAGGTGGCGGAAACCCAGCCCGTCAAGATGGCCGCTTTCGAGGGGCACTTCAAATCGGACGGCGGCGGCGCGCCCCTGTACCTCTTCGGCTTTCCGGACGAAGAGTCCCGCACGGTGCGCGGAGGCCTCGCCATTCCGGGCATGCTGAGTTTCCTGATTCACGAGAGTTTCACCAGGCCGGTCCCCGGACTGCTCGACCTGTCGGAGGACGAGAACGACTGGCCGCCCCTGGGCATGACCTTTCAGACCTACCATCTCATGGTGGCCATGGGCATGTTCCAGATCGGCATCAGCTCCCTGGCGCTTCTCCTGTTGTGGCGCAAGCGGCTGTTTGAGCAGCGCTGGCTGCTGTGGACCTTCGTGTTCGCCGTGGTCACCCCCTACATTTCCAACCACGCGGGATGGATGGCGGCCGAGATCGGCCGGCAGCCTTGGGTGGTCCAGGGGCTCCTGCGCACCGCCGACGGTGTCTCCAAGAACGTGAGCGCGGGCCAGATTCTCGGCTCCATCCTCATGTTCGGGTTCGTGTACCTCATGCTTTTCCTGGTGTGGATCTTCGTCCTCAACAGCAAGATTCAGAAGGGGCCGGACACCGGCGGGGAGCCGGGGGAGACCGACGGGATGAACACGGGGTTTCTGGCGGTCGCGGAAAATCGCGCCGACCCCTCCGGACCGTCCATGGGCTCCGTTCACGAGAAATAACCAGACCGCCTCGCGGCGCACAACACGGGATACGCGGCCATGACGACCTACCTGAACGAGATATGGTTCCTCCTCCTGGGCGTCCTGCTGACGGGGTACGCCGTGCTGGACGGGTTTGACCTGGGCGTGGGCATTCTGCACCCCTTTGTGGCGAGGGAGGACCGCGAACGCCGCATTCTCATGAACGCCATCGGCCCGCTGTGGGACGGCAACGAGGTGTGGCTGGTGACCTTCGGGGGCGCGATGTTCGCCGCCTTCCGCGACGTGTACGCCACGGTCTTCTCGGCGTTCTACACGGCCTTCATGCTGCTGCTGTGCGCGCTGATCTTCCGCGCCGTGTCCATGGAGTTCCGGAGCAAGCAGCCCCACCCGGCGTGGCGCTCCCTGTGGGACTGGGCCTTCTGCGTTTCGAGCCTCACCGCCTCCCTGCTCTTCGGCGTGGCCGTCGGCAATGTGATGCAGGGCATCGCAATTGACGCCAATGGAAACTACGTCGGCACCTTCTTCGACTTCCTGAACGTCTTCAGCCTGCTCACGGGCCTGCTGGTGGTGGCCCTGTTCGCGTTCCACGGCGGCCTCTACCTGACCCTGAAGACGGGCGGCCCCCTGCATGCCCGGATCCTCCGCGCCTCCTGGGTCGCCTATTTCTGCCTTCTCGCCCTCTATGTGGCCGTCAGCGCCTATGCCGTGGCCGCCGTTCCCTCGGCCACGGTCAACTTCCGGTATCTCCCCGCGGCTTGGATCATGCCCCTGCTGCACCTCGCCGCCATGATCGCGATTCCCCTGCTCATGCGCGCGGGCCGCACCGGCCTCGCGTTTCTGGCGAACTGCTTCTGCATCGCCGCCTTCGTGTTCCTTTTCGCCGTGGCCATGGCCCCCAACATGGTGTATTCGTCGCTGGATCCCGAACACACCCTCACCATCTACAACGCGGCGTCCAGCCCCAAGACGCTCGGCATCATGCTGGTCATCGCCCTCATCGGCATGCCGCTTGTGATCTCCTACACGGTGATCATCTACCGCGTGTTCCGCGGCAAGGTCGAGCTTACCCCCGAAAGCTACTGAGCCTCCCCCGGCGCCGTGTCTGTGGCGGGCGGTGCGGCCCCGTCCGGAACGGGGCGGCGGCTCCACCAGGAGGCCGCGACGCTGCCGGTGAGGATGCAAATGAACACAAAGGCCGCGCAGGGAAGCGCCGCCCCCTTGCCGAAGAACTGGATCGCCAGCACCACGCCCAGCCCGGCATTCTGCATCCCCACTTCGATGGAAAGCGTGCGGCGCCGGGAAACGGGCATCCTGAACACCCGGCCCGCCCCGTAGCCCAGGGTCATTCCCGACAGGTTCAGCGCCAGGCAGACCGCCAGCACCAGCAGGGTGGTGCTGGCAAGGGCCTCCCGGTTCATCGCGATCACCAGGCTGCAGATGAACACGATGAAGAGCGCCGAGAGCGCGGGAAAGGCGGGCTGCACCCGCTCCACCTGCCGGGGAAACAGCACCCGCAGCCCGAACCCGGCCAGCAGCGGCCCGATGACGGTGAGCAGCAGCTTCAGAAACATCTGCCAGTACTCCACGTCCATTTCCGCCCCCGCCAGTTTCAGGACCAGCAGGGGGGTCAGCACGGGGCAGAGCAGGGTGGAGACCGTGGTCAGCGACACGGAATACGCCGTGTCCGCCTTGGCCAGAAAGCTCACGACGTTGCTTGCCATGGCCCCCGGCGCGGCCCCGGTCAGAACCAAGCCGATGGCCAGCTCGTCGGGAAGCCGCAAAATCCGGGCGATGGCCCACGCGGAGAAGGGCATGATGGTGTACTGCGCGGCGGACCCCACGGCGACCGCGCCGGGCGACCGGGCAATGTTCACGAAGTCGGCGGGCCGCAGCGCGGCCCCGATGCCGAACATGGTCAGGGCGAAGAAATGGTCCAGATAGCCTTTGAGGGAGAAAACCGGCCCGGGGAAGCGGTAGGCCAGCAGGCCGAACAGGATGACCCAGAGCGTGAAATGCCCCGTCCAAAACTCCAGGAACGCCTTGATCCGGTCACTCACGCACGTCCCTCCCGCGAACGGGGCGGTCTGTCAGGCGCGCACCGCCTTGGTAAGCTGCTCGATGGTCTGCCGCATCACAGGGTCGGTCTTAACCGCCTTGGAGACCTTGTCGCACGCGTACAGAACCGTGGTGTGGTCCTTTCCGCCGAAATACTCGCCGATGTCGTTGAGCGACAGGCTGGGAATGAGGGTCTTGCAGAGGTACATGGCCACCTGGCGGGGCTGGGATATCTGCCGCTGGCGGCTGCGCCCGCGCAGGTCGGCGATCCGCACGTCGTAATGCTCCGCCACCACGCGCTGCACCTGCTCAATGGTCACGGGCCGGATCTTCTCCGAGCCGATGAGGTCCTTCAGCACCGTTTCGGCCAGGGACATGGTGACCTTTTCCCCGGCGAGGCGGCTGTACGCGAGCACCGTTGTCAGCGCGCCCTCCAGCTCCCGGATGTTGGCCGTGATGTAGGTGGCGACGTAGCGCATGATGTCCGGGGGCACTGTGATGCCCTCGTCCCGCGCCTTGTTCTGGAGGATCGCGATGCGCGTCTCAAGGTCCGGCGGCTGGATGTCCGTCACCAGGCCCCATTCAAACCGCGAAACCAGCCGCTCCTCGATGCCCTGCAGCTCCTTGGGGCTGCGGTCGCTCGAGATCACGATCTGCTTGTGCGCGTCGAACAGGGTGTTGAACGTGTGGAAGAACTCCTCCTGCGTCGCCTCCTTGCCCGTGATGAACTGGATGTCGTCGATCAGGAGCACGTCCACCTTGCGGTACTTCGCGCGGAAACGCTGCGCGTTCTTGTCCGCGATGCTCTGGATCAGCTGGTTGGTGAACTCCTCGGAGGAGATGAAGACCACGGAGAGGTCGGGCTGGCGGGCGAGGACGCCCTGGCCCACCGCCTGCATCAGGTGCGTCTTGCCGAGTCCGGTGCCGCCGTACAGGAAGAGGGGGTTGTAGGCCTTGCCCGGCGACTCGAACACGGCCCGCGCGGCGGCGTGCGCGAAACGGTTGCCCGCCCCGATCACAAAGCGGTCGAAGGTGTACCGGGGGTTGAATCCGGAAAAGGTCTGGCGGACCCGCGCGACCTTGGCCTTGGCGGGCCCCGGAACGGGCGCCGTCCGGCGCTCCTCCGGCGCCGTGGACGGGGCGCCCGCCGCAACGGCGAAACGCACGCGCGCGCAGTCAGGCACGACCTTTTTCAGCGCCGCGAGGACCACGTCGGTGTGGTGCTCCTGAAGCCAGTTCGCGAAAAACTGGCTTGGCACGGACACCTCGAAGAGATCGCCCTCAAAACCGCCGAAGCGCGTCTGGGAAAACCAGTTCTTGAAGGTGTGGCCGTCCACTTCGGCCTGCAAATGGACCAGCGCCCGGTCCCAAAGGCTAAGTTCCCGTTCCACCGTGTCTCCCGCCGCATTGTGCATGACAACGTTCCTGCAAAGAATCCTCTTGGGACGCACCCGCGCCGCCGCCGAACCCCGCTTGCGTAGAATGTCTCCCGGCGCGCCCCGCTGCACCGTTTCTCCTTCCGCCTGCCGGTGCCTGGCGCACCGGAGCGGAGGTTGAGTTTGCCCCACACCGACGGCCTTTGTCAAGGACGTTCGTTAAGTTGTTTCCCCTCTTGCGTTTTCACCGCGCGCCACGCGGCGTCCAATTCGCAGGGCGTGCAAGATGCCGGATCACGCCCCTGTTCGCGGAGCAGCGCGAGGGCGGCGGAGGCCCGTTTTTCCAGCCGTTCCGTCGCCTCGAGCAGGCGCAGCGCCGGATCCGTCCGCAGAAAACGCGCCGCGTTCACCGCCGCGAGAAGCAGGTCTCCCAGCTCGCGTCCCGCGTGCTCCGAGTCCCCGGAGCGCGCGGCCTCCCGCAGTTCCCCAAGCTCCTCGCCGATCTTGTCCAGCACGCCGTGAATGTCCGGCCAGTCGTAGCCCGAAGCGCTCACCGCGTCCTGCCTCGCCATGGAAACCAGCAGAGCGTCCATTCCGTCCTGTGCCATGATGCATGTTCTCCGTGGTCCAACCTGCCGAGTGTAGACCATCGCGGCCCCCCGCGTCATCCCGTCAGTTGGCGTCGCGCGGCGCGGACGGGTATCATGGGGCCAGACCTTCAGGAGAACTTCCCGCCATGCGGTCCCCAAACACGGATAAACCCCCGCTCGCCGTCACCATGGGCGATGTCAACGGCATCGGCCCGGAGATCCTCGCCAAGGCCCTCGCCACCGACGTCCCCTGGAACACCTGTTTCCCCGTCGTCTTCGGCTCGCCGCGCGCCTTGGAGGATGCCCGGCGCTTCGCCCCCGGCTGCCCGGTGCCCGTTTCCGTGGCGTCCGTTGGCGAGGCGCTCGGCGTGACGGCGGGCGTGCCGGTGATTTCCTGCGGCAATCAGGGGCCCGTGCCCAATCCCGGCGTGCTGGACCCCGCCGCGGGCGCGGCGGCCGTTGCCTGGATAGAGGGGGCCGTGCGCGCGGCCATGGCGGGGGAGGTTGGGGGGGTGGTCACCTGCCCCATCAGCAAGGAGGCCATCCTGCGCGCCGGGTGCCCCCACACCGGCCACACCTCCCTCATCGCGGCTATGACCAACAGCCCCGATTACCGCATGTGCCTCTTCACTGAGAGGCTCCGCATCATTCACATAACGGCGCACCTGTCCATGCGCGACGCAGTGGCCGCCGTGAAGAAGGGGCGCATCCTCCAGAGCGTCCTGCTCGCCGACAGCGCCCTGAAGCGCCTCGGCATCGCCGCGCCCCGCGTCGCCGTCGCGGCGCTGAACCCCCACGCCGGGGAGGCGGGCGCCTTCGGCGACGAGGAGATATTGGAAATCGCCCCCGCCGTGCGGGAGGCCGCCGCGGCCGGGGTGAACGTCTCCGGTCCGCATCCACCGGACACCGTCTTTCGGCGAGCCTATTACGGGGAGTTCGACGCCGTCATCGCGATGTACCACGACCAGGGGCACATTCCGCTGAAGCTGGTCGCCATGGACGAGGGGGTCAACGTCACCCTGGGCACCTCCATCGTGCGCACCTCCGTGGACCACGGCACCGCCTTCGACATTGCGGGCGCCGGCCGCGCGCGCCATGAGAGCCTCCTGTCCGCCGTTGTCATGGCGTCCCTCCTCGCAGAAAAGGGGTTTGCATCGTGACCGTGACCACTTTACGCCGCCGCGCGGCCCTGGCCATCCTGACCGCGGCGCTGTGCGCCATACCCGGCGCGCACGCCGCCGAGAAGGCGCGCCGCCAGTTCTCGGTGCATCCGAAAACGTTCCCCGCGGGACCCAACCCCTGCGCCATCGCATGCCGCGACCTGAATGACGACGGGATCCCCGACATCGTCACCGCCGACCGAGGCATCCTGGCCGACCCCCGGGACGAGCGCCCCGCCAACGACGAGCTGTCGGTCTTCATCGCCGACAAGCCGTTCTCGTACACCCGCCAGACCCCCACCCTGAAATGCGGCTTCGGACCCTACGCCGTCTGCCTGGCCAATGTGGACGGACTGAAGTGGCCCGACATCATTGTGGCCAGTTTCCACGCCGTCCGGCACCGGGACGTCACCGTCTTCCTCAACCTCAAACCCGAGGGGGTTTTCAAGCCCGTCACCTTCAAGATTGCCGATGAGGGCCTTCCCTATGAGCGGCATCTGGACGGGGAGGGGGTGCCCCTCTTCACCAAGCCCGGGCTTACATCGGTGCATGTGCAGGACATCGACGGGGACGGGCTGCGCGACCTCCTCGCCACGGGATGGAGCAGCGACGTGGTGGTGCTCATGCGCGGCCACGCCGAGCAGTACTTCACCGAGCCCCATTTCTTTCCTGTGCGGGGAGGGCCGTCCAGCCTGTGCGTCGCCGACTTCAACCGCGATGACAAGGCCGATTTCGCCGTCTCCTGCCGCGCCACCGACGATGTCTCGGTATGGCTGGGGGACGGCAGGGGGGGATTCGCGGAAAAGACCCGGTTCCCGTCGCGGTGCGCTCACCCCTCCGTCATCCGGGCCGGCGACATGAACGGGGACGGGCTCCCCGACCTCGTCGTCGGGCACTCCTACACGGAAGACAGCATTGTGCTCTTTTTCGGCCACGGGTCCGCTTCCTTCGCCGCCTCCCAGGAAATCACGCTGGGCGATGACCGGAGGGTGCTGGAGAAGGAGATACGTGATGTCGCCGTCGACGACTTCAACGGCGACGGGCGCACTGACCTTGCCGCCGCCTGCTTCGCCTCCGGCGAGGTGACCGTGCTGCTTAATGCCGCCACCGGCCCCATGCTCCCGCTGGAGTTCTCCAAAGAGACGCACCGTTTCGAGGGGGCAAAGCCCCGCGCGCTCACCGCGGCCGACCTTAATGGCGACGGAAAGAGCGACATTGCGGTCGCCCTCTGGGAAACCAACGCCGTGGGCTTCCTGGTGAACGCGAGGAAGTAGCCCGGCGAGCGCGGCGCTAGGTGTCCGCCCCGCGCGGGGCCCTTCTCGGAAGCCCCCCCAGCACCTGTGACATGAAGCGAAGGCGCTCTTCGGCAAGGGGACGGCCCCCGAACCGGACATGCTCATACGCGTCAAGAAACGCGGACAGTTCCGAAACGGGAAGCCACGAAACGGCGCCCAGCGCCGCGCGGATCTCATCGCAGGTCTTTCCGACGCAGGAAACCCCCAGCCGCTCAAGACGCCCGCAGAGCATCCGGTAAAGACGCACGACCCGCGACTGGTCCGGGGAAAGACGCGCCCCCGCCCTCCGGGACCGCATCATAACGCGCACAAGCAGCGCCATAACCAGGAGGAACCCCGCGGCAAGCGCCGCCCAGGAGAAACGGGAGAGCCCCCCCAGCCCCCCCGCCTGCACAAAGACCTCCGGAAGGGCGAAGCGCTGGCCCGGCACACCGTGCCCGTCGCCCCGGAAAAGGGCGGCAATCCGGTCCAGACGCCAGGCGCCCTCGAACCCCATGACTTTGCGGTACCAGAACATTTTCGCCCCGAGCACCCGGGTCGACCACTCGCGCCGCAGGCGCCCGAACCCCGTCGCCGAAAACTCGGAGGCGGGCGAGGGGTCAAAGCGCACCCACCCCGCCCCGGGGATGAGCGCCTCCACCCACAGATGCGACATGCTCGCACGCACCGTGTACGAGCGGCTTTCCGGGTCCCACTCGCCGCCGCGGTATCCGCTCACCACCCGCGCGGGGATTCCCTGGCTGCGGGCCATCAGCGCCAGCGCCGAGGCGAAGAGCTGGCAGTGCCCCCGCCGCGCCTCGTTGATGAACGCGTCAATCTCCCGGTCCGGGGGCAGCGGCGGCAAATCCAGGGTGTAGGTGAAGTCGGGACCGCTCAGCCACGCCTCCAGCAGGCGCATCTTCCCGTGGGGGGTCGGCGCCGCGCCTGAAACCCGCCCCGCAGTCTCCACCGTTTCCGGAAGCAGCTCGTGGTACGTCAGCAGTCCGTAGTCTCGCCCGGGGACAAAAGAGTAATCCCCCGGCGCCGCCTGCTGCTCCGCGGAAAGCGGCTCCGCCGTCTCCGACCAGGCCTCATACGAAATGCTGCCGCCCGTGTTGCGGTTCAACTGCACCGTGAAATCCAGCCCCGCGTCCCACTGGAGCGTCGCCCGCTCCGCATTGGGCGGCAGCGCCGCCCGCTGCACGAGGTCGAGGCAGGGGAGTGACCCCGTCGGCACGCTGTCCATGAAGATCACCTGGCGCACCACCCGGCGTCCCGGCACGGGGTCGCGTTCCTCCTCGCGTCCCGACGTCTTGAAATTGGCCACGGTGCGCGCCGCCGCGTGGTTCTCCGCGCCGGGCTGCAGCGCGCTCTCCAGCCCGCGGCGCGACCACTCCGATCCCGAGAAGCGGGACAGGGTGGTCGCCCGCCAGTACATGCCGTCGGCGGGCAGAAACATGCCGCCGGGCTCTTCGGGAAACTCCACGTTCATGACGGCGCTGGGATCCTCGTACACGCTGAGCCCGCCCGTCAGGCGCACGGTCTCGGAGAGTCCCGTGACCGCCCGGGTGGGGTCGGTGCGCCCGAGGAAACCCGCCTCGATGCGCGGCGTCGCGATGAAAAGGAGGATGGTGAATGCCATGGCCGCAAAGGCCAGTCCCCATACGGATAGAAACAGCCCCGCGTCAAAGACGTTCGCGGCCCGCGCCTCCCCGCGGGGCGCCCCCGCGAAAACCCGCACGGCCCGCAGACGGTCCGCGCCGGACATGTCGCTGTGGATCCGCAGGCTCACGAAGGCCCAGATGGCCGAGGTGATGAACAGCCCCAGCACGAGCGCGATCGCCGGTTCCGGAGACTGGACCACCGCCGCAAGCAGGAGGAAGAAGGACATCAGATAGAGCTGAAGATGGACCCTTTCCGACTTTACCCCGACCAGCAGGTAGCCCTGAATGAAGATAATGAGGAAGATCACGGCGTTCATGAGGCCCAGCTGCATCACCGACACGGGAATGAAGATGCCGTATCCGACGCAGACAGCCGTCTTCAGGCTGCGGAACCACGCATGGCGGCCCTCCAGCCACGCGCCCAGCGGGGAAAGCGCCAGAAAAAGCGCCGGGGGGAACAGCATCACGGCCCCGTACTCCCGCACCGTGGCAAGCGCAAGATAGCCCGCAAACACCACGCAGGCGCTGGATACCCGGAGAATTATGCGGGGGCGGTCAGACATGCGCAAGCCCCCCGGGATCCAACACTGGAATGCCCGCCGGACCCGCCTGCCGCCCCCATTTTCCCGCATCGGCGGACACCGCAACCAGCCGGGCCGGCTCCGATTTCATCCGGCGCGCCTCCTCCTCCGCGCGCGCGGCGCTCTCCGCGCCGCCCCCCGCCTCCACCCGCGCCAGCGCGTCCAGTATCTTGCGCTCCTGGAACGTGCCCGTTCCCATGGGGACCAGATGTTTTCCCGCCGAAAGCCCCACCGAATACTGCCGTTGCAGGAGGGTCACGGCGATGGAGGCCGCCAGTTCGACGGCGTCCTCAAAACGCCCGTCGAAGTCCGGAAGCCCGTCGGGCACCGTGTCCAGAAACAGCATGACGGCGCGCACATTGCCGAAGCCCATCTCGCGCACCATCCAGACACCCCGCCGCGCGCTCACGCGCCACGCGATAAGCCGGGTGTCGTCCCCCGGAACATACTCCCGAAGAGAGACATACTCGTCCCCGTCCGACATGCTGCGGCGCGGCGCCACGCTCGCCCCGGGAAGCTGCTCGAGGGCGGACAGGCGCACCGCCCGCACCCGCGGATACACCAGCACCTCCTCGGCGTCCCGAAAAGCGCGGCGCCGCTCGAAGAACCCGAAGGGGTAG
>JAKPUV010000157.1 GCA_029554925.1 Candidatus Hydrogenedentota bacterium
TCCTCCGGAAACTCGAAGTCCTCCGCGTCCACCCGGTGGTCCTCCAGCCGCTCCGCCGTGATGGGCTTGAAGGTGCCGTAGCCCACATGGAGCGTGAGATGCGCCCGCCGCACCCCCTTCGCGTCGAGGGCGGCGAAGACCGCCGGGGTCAGGTGGAGCCCCGCCGTCGGCGCGGCTACCGCGCCGGGCGTCCGCGCGAACACGGTCTGGTAGCGGACCGCGTCGCCCGCCTCCTGCGCGTCCCGGTGAATGTAGGGGGGAAGGGGAATCTCGCCGATCCGTTCCAGCGTCTCCACCACATCGGGACGGTCAAAGCGGACCCGGCGCTGCCCGTTGGGGAGCGGCTCCAGCACCTCGGCGCGGATGCCCCCCGGAAGCAGGACCGCGGTGCCCGGGCGCACCTTGGCCGACGGGCGCACGAGGGCGGCCCACACGCCGGGGGCCTCCTCCCGCAGCAGGAAAAGCTCCACCGCGCCGCCGCTCTCCTTGTGGCCGTGCAGCCGCGCGCGGATGACCCGGGTGTCGTTGAGGGCCATGCAGTCTCCGGGACGAAGCCACGCGGCGACATTGCGGTAGACGTCCTCGATGAGCGTGCCGTTGGCACGGTCCACCACCAGCAGGCGCGACCCGTCCCGGTCCGGGCAGGGATGCTGCGCGATCAGTTCCTCCGGCAGGGTGTAGTCCAGGTCGGCGACGTTCATGCGGCCCCTACCACTCACAGCCGCAGTCGCGGCAGACATGGGTCTTGTCCCCGTCGTCGGGAATCTCCCGCGCGACAGCGAGAAGGACGATGTCCTTCACCAGCCCCAAAAGAAACCCTAGGAAGTCCTTGGCTTTCGCAGGGGCGGGAGGGAGGGGTTCAATGTCTTTGCCGCCGCATTCGGGGCAGACCGTCCCCGCCTCCACGGCGTCATAGTAGCTTTCCAAATCGGCGTCGGGCTCGATGCCCAGCTCCTCCAGATCACTCCGCTGCTGGCCGGCCTCCACCCAGGCCACCGCCCACGCCAAGAAAGGTTCCGGTACGGCCACCCTTACGATTCGATCCATTGCATATCCGTGGCCATACGCACGCGGCAGCATGTCCCGGCGGGACAATCTGAAAGGCACGTCGTGGCTGGCCAGGACGCCCGCAAAGACATTGGCCTCCCCCTCCTCGGAAAAAGAGGTCACCTCGTGCCACGGCGTCTCCGACCAGTCGGCGTCCACACCCCCGAGGGCGGTGCCGTCAAAGGCCTCCAGTTCCGCGACCCGCGCCTCGACATGCCGCCGGAGGACTTCCGCCGCCGCCGGAACATCGGAAGGGGCCACGCACACCCCCACGGGTGCCTCGTTCTCCCCGCCCTCGGTCCAGGCGCGGACCCCTGCGGAGGCCAACGACTCCAAAAAGGGGGCGGCGGCCCGCTCGTGGCAGAAACTGGTCAGGAGAACGCTTTGGGTGCCGACTGGCCGGGAGGTTGGGCTCATGAACGGCCTCTTTCCGGGTATTTTCCCAGGGTGCGCAGGGTCTCAATGCACAGGTCGGGCCGGTTGGTGATGAGGGCGTCCACGCCGCAGTCCACGCAACGCGCCATCTCCGCCGGGTCGTCCACCGTCCACGCCGCGCTGGTCTTGCCCGCCGCGTGGAAGGCCGCGATGCGCTCCGCCGTCACTGAGTCCTTGCTGACGTTGAACCCCGCCGCCCCGATTCGGGAACCGAACATCACGAAGCGCTCCCACTGTCCGGGCTTCTCGGGGTCGTCCGCGCCGAGAAACTCCGTGCGCAGTTCGGGCGCTTCCGCGAGGGCGATCACGCAGACGATGGGCGAGAAGGACTGGAGGACCACCTGATCCTTCATGCGGCGGGCTTTCACCGCCTTCAGGATTTCCCGCGTCAACGCGAGGTTGCGGGTGCCGTCCGCCTCGATTTCGCGCATCATCGTCCGGCGCAGCGACGCCTCGTCCCCCTGCCAGTCCTGCGCAAGGGCCACAAGCTTCTCCGTGAGCCTGGCTTCCGGCCAGTCGCTCTTCACCTCCAGATAGACGCCGATCCTCCCCCTGGCGAAGTCCAGCGCCTCCTCCAGCGAGGGGATGCGCTCCCCTGCGAACTCCGCGCCCTTCCACGCGCCGACATCCGCCTGCTGCAGGTCGGCGAGCGTGCTGAGGGGCACCACCCGCGGGTCTTCGTTCGCCACCCGCTTCAGGTCGGCGTCGTGGATGACCGCCAGCTTGCCGTCCTTGGTGAGGTGGCAGTCCAGCTCAAACCAGTCGGCCCCCATCTCGAAAGCCTTGGAGAACGCCGCAAGGGTGTTCTCGGGAGCGTAGGCGCTGGCGCCCCGGTGGGCGATGACCGCCACGGCCCCCTCGGGCGCCCCCGCGTGGAACGTGGTGGCGCAGCCCGCCAGCGTCAGGAGGGCGACGGGGGGAAGACACATGCCTGGTCTCATGGGATAATACTCCTTGTGCCGCCGTTTCCGGCGCTTACTCCACCGGTCCCAGGGTGTAGGTCATGCGCACCCGGGCGGTGCATTTGATCTGGGGGACTTCCCCGGGCTCAGCCGCCGGCTGGTCCTCCCAGGCAACCTCCAGAATCTCCGCGGAACCCACGGCGTAGATGGCGCTGCGCACCGTAATGGCCACCGCCTCCGCCTGGGAGTAGGCCAGCTCGACCGCCTTGGCCACCGCCGCGTCGGCCGTGAGGTCTCGGTCCGGGGGCAGAAGCTTGGGCTGCTCGAGCGTGGCCCCCTGCGCGGCCGCCAGGGCGGACATCTTGTCGCAGAGCAGCCCGTACTGCACCGGGCCCGTGCTGGGCGTGTTCATGGTGGCCATGAGGAACTCGGCGCGCACCTCCGCCCACACCTGCGCGGGCGAGAGAGCCGTCACCGACGGGGGCACGGCGGACACCACGGCGGGCTGCACCTCCCCCGAGCGCAGGGCCTGCTGCGCCTCCGCGGTGAAGGCGCCGGCGGCCTCCACGGCGCTCTTCACATCCGCCCCCGTAAAGGCTTTCCTGAAGGTGAACACCACGGAGCCGGGGACGGTGAGGGCGGTGCCGACCCCCGTGTTGACCACCACGGGCGTGTCCGCCGCGCGGCCCGCCGCGGGCAGCAGCAGGAGGATGCCCAGCACCATCGCGGACCGGAACAGGGGGGACTTCATGGCAGGTCTCCTTGCAGGGTGGGGGTCACGCCGGACGGTCGCCGCACAGGCACAGCGCCCGCATTTCCCCGTCGTTGGGGCTCCGGCCGTAGCCGCAGACGCCGAACACCTCGAAACGCCGCACCCCCGCCGCCGCGGCGCCGTGGATCCGCTCCAGGACGGGACGGTGGGGGGCGAACATGTTGTCGAGCACGGGGCCGTAGAACTGCCGGAGCCAGGCGAAGCGCGCCTCCGGGGCGTCCGCCGGGGGCACCTCGTCCAGCCGGTGCTCCAGCCAGGGAAGCCACTCGTAGAACTGCGAGGGCATCGCGTCCAGCAGGCGCCACTTGGCCTCGTCCACGCTGTCTATGGGCACCGCCAGGTCCGCCTGGAACGGCGCCTCGCGCGAAAACGGGTCGGTCATGTAGAGGAACACCGGGTTGGTCTCCAGCGCCGGCTCCTCGGGGCACACATGGGGCACCGTGACCATGAACGCCGCGTCCTGAACGAGCACGCCGGTGTAGCGGTGGTCCGGATGGTAGTCGTAGGGCCGGTGGCACAGCACCACGTCCGCGCGGCAGCGCCGGATCAGGCGCACCATCTCGCGGCGCAGTTCGAGGGTGGGCATGAGCTCGCCGTCATGCACGTCCCACGTCACGGCCTCATAGCCGCCCCTGCGCGCCGCCTCCAGCGCCTCCGCCCGGCGGCGCGCGGCCAGCTCCGGAAGGGGCACCTCGTGGTGCCCCGCGTCGCCGTTGGTCAGCGAGACCGCCGTCACCCGGTGCCCGGCGGCGGCCCACCGGATCATGGACCCGCCCGCGTAGAACTCGGCGTCGTCCGGATGCGCGCCCGCGCACAGGATGTTCATTGCGCCGCGCCCTCGCGGACGAAGTTCACCCGCACGGGGTTGCTCTGCAGCACGGTGCGGCTGGAGGAAGTCGCCGTCGCGGGGTCCAGCCCCGCCTCCGGCGTGCCCGCGTCCATCAGAAACGCGTCCAGTTTCCCCACGGCCAGCAGGGTCTCGGGGGGGGCGGAGAGTCCCTGCATGAGGTCCACGTCCACTGTGAGGGGGCGGGCGGCGGCCGGGGCCGCCGGGGTTGCCGTCCCGCTTGCGCCCACCACCGTCTCCAACGCGGGGGAGAGGGGGGTGTCGTCCCGGTGCACCGCGCCGCGCAGCACCACGGGCCGCTCCGCGAAACCCCGCTGCGGCTCCAGCGTCATGCGAAGCGTGAGACTGGCGGGGTAGGGGGGACGCACCGTCACGGTGCAGAGGGCCAGCCGCTCCCGCGCCGTCGTCATCTCCTCCACGGTGACCTGGGGGGGCAGTCCCTCGCGGGGGACGGTTGCGGACACCGCAATGCTGCTTTCCACATCCCCGATGTCTATCCCCTGGGGGACAGGCGCCGCTTCCGGGGCGCCCGCCGCCGCTGCGGGGGCGGAAACCGGGGACGCCGGCTGTTGGGACGGGGGCGCGGGCTTGAAGCAGCCCGACGGCGCCAGCATGAGGGCCGCGAAGAGCGAAAACGCCAGAAAACGCATCATTTTCTCCTTCGCGCGGGGCCAACCCGGCCGCCGCGCGCGTTTCATCAAACCACAACCGCGCCGGCCGGGGCAAGAATCGGCCGCCCGGGTGGCCGGCGCGCGCGGGGGTATGATACGCTTTTCCGGCAAAGGAGTCCCGCGGGATGGACGACACGCGCGCATACGTCAAGGTCAATGTCGAGGAACAGGACCAGGAGCGCAGCATCTGCGGGTTCCGGCAGCGCATTCTCAAGAAGGAGGACGGGGCCCCGGCGAGCATCACCCGCCTGCGGACGGACCATGCGCAGCCCCACTGGCACCGCCACACGGACGAGTATTATTTCATCCTGAAGGGGGAGGGCGTGATCATCATAGACGGCGAGGAGGTTCCGGTGCGCCCGGGGGACTGCGTGTGGATACGGCCGGGGCATGTCCACCAGTCCATCGGCGACTTGGAGTCGCTGATCATCGGGGTTCCGCCGTTTGATTATGATGACGTGGTGACGGATCCCCCCGCCGGCGCGGACCGCTGAGGCGGCCCCCGCCGAAAACGCGCCCCAAAAACGGCACGGTCCCGCCCGGGCGCATTCTGGAAGGCACGCATGAAGAAAGAGAAGTCTGAGAAGAGGAAACCCGGCGGCGCGGAACCCGAAAGGGAGCGCGTCTTTGTGCCCGGCTGGATGACCTACGCGGGCGTCGCCGCCGTGGCGGCCGGCCTCTGGCTGATGCAGCGGGGCAACACGGGCGTGCCGGGCACCTCCGAGGGCATGTGGTATTCCGGGGCCGTGGTCACGGCGCTGGGCGCGGTCGGCTGGCTGACGGCGGGCATGACCTGGCGGCAGACCGTCGAGTGGACCCGCGGCGGCCTGATCGCCCTCGCGCTGGCCCTGGT
>JAKPUV010000158.1 GCA_029554925.1 Candidatus Hydrogenedentota bacterium
GGGTGAGCGCCCCGGGCACGGAGGAGAAGCCGAACCCCCACCAAGCGCGCGAGCGCGCCCTGGCGGAGAGGGTGCTGGCGGCGTCGCCGCCGAACACCCCGGTCCTCGGGTTCTGGTACAGCGGGCCGGACCCCGGCCTGAGCGAGTATGACGGCGTGGGGCTGGCGGGGGAATACGGCAAGATCACCGTGGTCTCCGACTGGTGCGCGAACCTCAGCCTCCTCGGCGGGGTGCCCGTGGACTTCGGCGGCATCGCGGCGGCGCAGCGCGCGCGGCAGGAGGCGGCCGCGCCGCCCCTGGAGCCGGACAGGGTGTACATCGGGTTCAACGTGGTGGAGTCGGGCGACGCGCCCTGCTACCTCCAGACCCGCCAGACGGAGGTGTGGGCCGACCCCGCGCGCGGACGCGTGCCCATCGGCTGGGGCCTGGGCCTCGGCGCGCTGGAGCTGATGCCCCCCGTGGCCGCGCACCTGCTGGAAACGGCCACGCCAAACGACCACTGGTTCGCCGCCATCTCCGGCGCGGGCTATGTCCACCCCTACCGCGCGTTCATGGCGCGCACGCCGGACCCGGAGGCCGCCTGGGCGGAGTATCTCGGCCTGACGGACCGTCTCATGCGCCGCGCGGGCCTCGCCGAACTCGGCCTCTACACCGACGCGTGGAAGCCCTTCGACCGCGCCGTCATGGACCCCGTCACCCGCCGCTTCGCCGACGGCGTGCCGGAGGCCCGCCTGCTGATGCCGGGCATGGGCCGCGACGACGGCATGAACGCGGAGAACGGCACCTATCCCATGGGAAACCGCGACGTCATGACGGCCCACATCCTCACGCGCTGGCCGACGGACTACGCGGCGCTGGACCGCGCCGCCCGCATCGAACGCCTCGCCGCCGAGATCCGCGAGCAGACCCCCGCCGCGCGGCCCGCGTTCATGCAGGTCATGGCCCTGAGCTGGGCCTACGGCCCCGGCGAAATCGCCGACACCCTCGCCGCCCTCGGCCCCGAATACCGCGCCGTCTCCCTCCCGCAGTACCGCCGGCTCTGG
>JAKPUV010000162.1 GCA_029554925.1 Candidatus Hydrogenedentota bacterium
CGAGCCGGGCCGCTTCTGCGGCTGGCCGAGCATCGCCCAGGCGCCGAACGGCGACCTGCTGGTCGTCTACTCCGGCGACCGGAGCGGCCACATCTCAAACGACGGCAAGGTGCGGATGGTCCGCAGCGCGGACGGCGGGAAGACCTGGGAGCCGCCGGTGACGGTGTTCGACACGCCCATAGACGACCGTGATTCCGGCATCCTCCGCACCCGGGCCGGCACGATGATTGTGAGCTGGTTCACCGGCCCCCACGGCGGCGAGTGGCAGGGCCACTGGGTCGTCCGGTCGGAGGACGGCGGACGCACCTGGGGCGCGCCCGTGCGCACCGCCGTCACCACGCCCCACGGCCCCGTCCAGTTGGACGACGGCCGCCTCCTCTACCTCGGCCAGCGCCCGCACTGCTCCCACGGCGATCCGAAGGACTGGAACGGCCCCCCGGCAGAATCGCCCTATGCGGTCGCCCTGCAGGAGTCAAAAGACGACGGGCGCACCTGGGCCGACCTCGCCGTCTTCCCCGTGCCCGCGGACGCCCAGATGCTCAGCTACGACGAGCCCCATCTCGCGGACACGGGGGGCGGGCGGCTGGTCGCCCTCTTCCGCGACTGCAACGGGGAGCATTTCCTGCGGCAGTCGGAGAGCGCGGACGGCGGGCGCACCTGGAGCGCGCCGCGGACCACCCCCGTGTGCGGCCTGCCGCCGCACGTCCTGCGCCTGCGCAATGGCGCGCTGCTGCTGTCCTACGCGAGGCGCTGGGGCGAGATGGGCGTCTACGCCTGCCTCAGCCGCGACGGCGGCCGCACCTGGGACACGGCGCGCGAGACCCGCCTCAGCACGGCCCCCGACGGGGACATGGGCTACCCAGCCTCCGTGGAACTGGACGACGGCTCCGTCTGGACCGTCTACTACCAGTCCGAGAAAGCCGGGGAGCCCCCCTGCATCCAGGGCACGCACTGGCGGCCGTGAGCCGCCGGATCGCACCGGCTTTCCCCCCTGTATTCAGTCGCATTTGCATCGTGCGGCGGGCTGCCTATAAGCTGGCTTGGGACGGGTGCCACGGCCCTCAGCCGTTGGAAAGGATGTTGCAGGATGACACAGGAGAAGAGCGGCGTCTGCGCACGCGCGGCCCTGCCCGCCGAGGCGGCCCTTGTGGCCGTCCTGCTCATGTTTTCCCTGCTCCTCCGGCTGCCGGGAATGGGCCGTCCCGCGTGGATGGACGAGGTGATCACCCTGGGGTGGGCGCAGAAGAGCTACCTGGAGATATTCCAGGACAACACGACGCCCCTCATGCCCGCCATTGCCAAGACCATGCTGCTGTTCTTCCGCTCCGATGCGGTCGCCAACGAAACCCTGCTGCGGATTCCGCATCTGGTTTTCGGCCTGGCGGGCATCACTGTTCTGTACATGGGTCTGCGCAGACGGCTCGGGATTCTTCCCGCGTTCGCGTCGTCGCTCTTCCTGGCCACCCTTCCACTGCATGTCGGATGCAGCCAGGAAAGCCGGTATTACGCCGTTGCGGTGCTCTCAAGCGCCCTGCTCGTGTTCGCTGTCCTGAGATGCGTGAAAAAGATGCGCGCGGCAAACCTCCTGTTTCTGTTCGCCGCAGTCTGGCTCGGTCTCTCAAATCACCTGTCTTTCACGCTTGTGCTGGCGGCGGCCGTGTCCGTGGGGGCGGCCGCACTGCTGCTCCGCCCCGGCATCCCACCGCTTCGGCGGGTGCGGCAGGCCGTCATCTTCTCCGTTGTGGCTGCCCTTGGGGCCGGCGCGGCCCTCGCCCCCGTCTTCTTCCTCGCGGACACAGACCGGATGACCCGGGTCTTCACCCTTCTTTCTCTGGAAAAGGCTGCTCCCGCAGAGGACGGCAAGGACGGTCGGCAGACCAACAACCAGCCCCCCCCGCCTGCGGCGACGCACCGTCTAAGCCTTCCTTTCTACACAGACAAGTACCTGAAGGCAACTTTTCTTTGCGCAGAGGAGCCGTTCTTCTTCTTTGTCTCCCTCCTCCTCGCGTGTGCGGGCCTTCTCTACCTCATTGCCAGGGACCGGCTGCTTGCTTCGCTGATGGCGGCCCTTCTTGTAATCCATGTCCCCTTTGTCCTGGTCTACACAAGACAGCCCTGCTCTCCCCGCTATTTCATCGCCCAGGCCGTCGCCTATGCCATCCTTACCGGGGCGGGGGTCGCAGGCATCGCCGCCTTGGCTGGAAGGCTCCAAAAACCGGGAAGAGCGGCCAGGTTTGCGGGCACGGTCTTGCTGGCCGCCGGTTACGCCTTCTTTCTGTACGAGTCCCGGAGTGCCACTTTCTCCCAGGGGAAGGTTCACCATATCTACCAGACAGACCTGGGCCAAAGGGCGCTCGCGCGCACCGTCGCGGACCAGGCCCGGCCCGGGGACACCATCCTCACCGTCGGAACCCGCTGGGGCTGGAACAGACTCTTCCAATATTACCTGGGACAGTTCCTGGCGAACGCCCCCTCCCTGCGGTTCGGTCTCACCTGGGGGGAATACATAAGTGTGGACGATTTCCGGACGGCGGTGCCCGCACCGGGGGAAAACACCGTCTGGGTGCTGACCTACGGTCAGACCGAATGGAAAACAGGCTTTGAGGAGATGGAACGCACCGCCGCCGTCCTGCATCACAGCGAAAAGCTGTCCGCATTGTGGACCGTTGGCAGAAAGACCGTGAACATGCTCGACGGCGGCGACTTCGAGCATGGGCTGGAGGCCGTCACCCTTCCTGAGTTCGCAGAAATCGTCCCCCTTCGGACACCCCACCTTCGCGGGAAGTCCCTGTGCGTCACCCTCCCCGGCGAGGCGACCCCCGAATTGTCCGACAAGTCAACCGTGTGGTTTGCACCCGTCCGCACCCCACTGGGCACTTCCGGCCCCTGCCTCCTGGAGGCGGGCAGAGCATACACCCTTTCCTTTCTGCTGAAGACGGAGATAGCCGCGGCCGAGGCCGAAGCCGCTGCCGAGGCGGAAGCCGCTGCCGCCGCCGAAGCCGAAGCCGAGGCCGAAGCCGATCCGTCCCCCTTGTTCCGCGTGTGGATTGAAGGGAAGGACACGCACGGCGAAGAATTCCAGAGAATGCTGTTCCAGGTCACAGAAAATGCCGACTGGGGGCACTACGAACTGTCCATCGAGCCCGGCGTCAACGCCCCGGAAGACGGCCAGTTGTTTCGCGTCGGCATGGGGGGCGGACTCGTGCCAGGCCGCTTCTGGCTGGACAACGTGCAGTTGGAGGCGCACGCAAATGCGTCGCCGTTCACGGCGTCTGTCCGCTGACCCGCACGGGCCATCCCCGCGCCGTTGTCACCCTTTCATGGCCGCCGCAGGGTGCGCCGCGCCCCCCGCACATCGTAGAATCGCGGAAACCGTTTGGAGGCAGACAGCATGGCACGTTGGGCAGGCATTGCGGCGCTGGCCGCACTCTCGTTTTCGATTGGGTTGACGACTCCCGCAGGGGCCGGCGCGGACTCCCCCTCCGACGCGGTCCATGTCTTCCACTACACCTGGTACCGGAACCCCGCGACAGACGGGTCCTGGGCGCACTGGGACCACCCGGTAATGCTGCAGGGCGGCGGCACCGGGAAGGGGCACCGGCCGCCGGACGAGATCGGCGCGAATTTCTACCCTGCGGCGGGGCTGTACAGTTCCATGGACCCGGAGGACGCCCTGCGGCAGATGAGGGAAATCCGCCGGGCGGGCGCGGGCGTGGCCGCCGTCACCTGGTGGGGGATCAACCACCCCTCCGACGCCTCCCTCAAGGTCGCGCTGGACGCTGCGGAGAAGGCGGGCATTAAAATCTGCGTCCATCTGGAGCCCTTCCCCGGGCGCAACGCGCAGACGACCCGCGCCGCGCTGGCGTATCTGGCGGAGACCTGCGGCGCGCATCCGGCGCTGTATCGCCGGGAAGGCCGCCCGATGGTCTACCTCTACGACTCCTACCTCACCCCGCCGGAGGAGTGGGCGGCGGTCTTCGCGCCGGACGGCGCGGACACGGTGCGCGGCACGGCCCTGGACTGCTGGGCCGTCGGCCTGTGGGTCAAGAAGAACGACGGGCCGAAACTGAAGGCCGCCGGCTTCGACGGCTTTTACACCTACTTCGCCACGGACGGATTCACCCACGGGTCCACGCCGAAAAACTGGCCCGCGATGAACGCCTTCGCCAAGCGCCACAAGATGCTCTTCATCCCCAGCGTCGGCCCGGGCTACAAGGACGAGCGCATCCGCCCCTGGAACGCGGAAAACACGCGGGGCCGCGAGGACGGCGCGTACTACGACCGCATGTTCTCCGCCGCCCTCGCCCTGAACCCCGAAATCGTCTCGGTCACCTCCTACAACGAGTGGCACGAGGGCACCCAGATCGAGTCGGCCGTCCCCAAGGCCGTCGAGGGCGTCCCCTACGAGGACTACGGCGCCCTGCCGCCGGAAGGATACCTGGACCGGACGCGCCACTGGGCGGAAAAGATGGGAAAGACCCCCTGCCCCGTCCTCTCCTGTGTGAACGGCGCAAATTAGGAAGAAATCCCGCCCGCAACCCCTCGGGAGTCTGACCAATGAAAAAATGCCTGATTCCGATGCTCCTCCTCGCCGCCGTTGCGGCGCGCGCGGACGGCCCCGCAAAGGGCGTCGTTTACGCGGATGCGAACGCCAACGGCGTCCGGGACGCGGCCGAGGCCGGCATCCCGGGGGTTATGGTGTCCAACGGCCGGGAGGTGGCCGTGACAGACGGGGACGGGGCCTGGTCCCTGCCGGTCACGGATGACACGGCCCTGTTCGTGGTGAAGCCGACGGACTACGCCGTGCCGCTGGACGCGCACCGCCGCCCCCGCCATTACTATCTGCACAAGCCCGCAGGCTCGCCGCCCGGCGACGCCGCCCCGGGCGTGGACCCCACGGGGCCCCTGCCGGACTCCGTGGACTTCGGCCTCGTCCCGAGTCCTGAGCCCCGCGCCTTTGACAT
>JAKPUV010000166.1 GCA_029554925.1 Candidatus Hydrogenedentota bacterium
TAGTCCCGCGCATGGTCGAGGCCCGGCCAGGACGGGTCGTCGGCGCGCCCCGAGGCCCGGCGCGTCATCGTGTCCAGCGCGTGGATGCACACCGGCTCCGTGGTCGTCGTGGTGCCGTCCATGTCCATCACGGCGGCGGCCAGCCCGCGCTCCAGGCGGGACACGCCCCGGGACAGCGGGTACAGCTCGTAGCGCGGGTGGATGTAGGGCGGGTTCTCCACCACGGCGTATTCATCCGACAGCGCGGAGACCAGCTCCGCGGCCATAGTCTTGTCCGCGAAGCGCGGCAGGATTCTTTCGTTCACGGCGGACTCCACAAGAGAGGGAAGGGTTTGGGGACCGCCAAAAGAATACCCGCACTGCGGCCCGGCGCACAAACAACGGCGGAAAATCCCCTCCCCGCCCGTTTCGGGATCCGGGGCGCGCTTCCCTTTCCCGTCCAAATATGGCATGATTAGGGGTGCGCCTTCGCATGCGACGTGAAACCGTCCGCCCCGCGCGGAAAGAGGAGCACGAACCCCATGCATCAAACGCTGACGATCCTGCTGGCCGGGGGGGCCGGCGAGCGGCTCTACCCGCTCACGCGCAACCGGGCGAAGCCGGCCGTCCCCTTCGGGGGCATCTACCGCATCATCGACTTCACGCTGTCGAACTGCGTCAACTCGGGGTGCCGCAGGATCCTCGTGCTCACGCAGTACAAGTCGAACTCCCTGGCCCGCCACATCACGCGGGGGTGGAACTTCCTGCACCCGGAGCTGGGGGAGTTCATCGAGATCATCCCGCCGCAGATGCGCATCAACAGCAACTGGTACCTCGGCACGGCGGACGCGATCTACCAGAACTTCTACTCGATCAACCAGCACGACCCGGGGGATGTGCTCATCCTTTCGGGCGACCACATCTACAAGATGAACTACCAGAAGATGGCCCAGCGGCACCGGGAGGCCGGGGCGGACCTCACCGTGGCGGCCATCGAGGTGCCCCTGGAGGAGGCGCGGCGCTTCGGCGTGTTCGAGGTGGACGCGGAGGGCCGCGCCACGGGGTTCGAGGAGAAGCCCGACCGGCCGAAGCCGCTGCCGGACTCGCCGGGCACGGCCCTCGCCTCCATGGGCGTCTACATCTTTAACGCCGAGGCGCTCCGGCGCGCGGTGAGCGAGGACGCCGAGCGCCGGGACTCGCACCATGACTTCGGCCGCGACATCATCCCGCGCATGCTGGCGTCCGGGAAGGTGTTCACCTTCCGCTTTGAGGACGAGAACCGCAAGCACGCCAAGTACTGGCGGGACGTGGGCACGATTGACAGCTACTGGGAGGCCAACATGGACCTGGTGGCCGTGGACCCCCTGTTCAAC
>JAKPUV010000174.1 GCA_029554925.1 Candidatus Hydrogenedentota bacterium
CGGCTGACGTCCGTCCTGACAAAACCGCGGAGATGACACCATGACCGGAATCGCCCTGATACTCACGGCAGCGGCCCTGTGCGCCGCGCCGTCCACTACTGACTACGCGGAGGCGGCGCACCGGGAGGACTGGCTGCGCCACCCCGTGCTGGGCGACCCGTCCTTTGACGCGTTCACGCGCCTGCCGGGGAACCCGGTGCTGCGGGGGACGCCGCCGTTTGAATGGCCGGTGAACGGATTCCTGTTAGAGGACCCGGTGTCGGGGGACTGGTTCCTCTATGTCGGGCGCTACCTCAAGGGGTACGCCCTGTCGGCGGAACAACCCACGCACTGCCTCGTCATGCGTTCGCCCGACCGGGGGAAGTCCTGGGAAACCGTCGGCCCCGCATTTTCCGATGCCCCGCATGTCTTTGCGGGGGAAACCCACCCCATGACACACGCGCCGGACGTGTCGGTGGTGTTCGCCGACGGCAAATACCACATGGTGTACGACTGGGTCACCGGCAACTCGGACTGGTCGAACATCTTCACGCCGACGGCCGACACGAACAGCGGAGTCGGCTACGCGTGGGCGGACTCCCCCGCCGGACCCTTCCACCCCACGCCTGTGCCCGTCGCCACCACGCGCGCTCAGACGCCGCTTTTGGGAAAATACCGGCGCATGTACGCCTCCACCCTGCTCCGCCGCGCGCAGGACTGGCTCGTGCTGACGCTGACCGACTCCGGCCCCCATTTCGGCTGGGCGCTGACGGCCTTCACCGCGAAGGCGCCGGAGGGCCCTTGGAGCGCCGCAACGCTGGTCCTGCATCCTGAGCGTCCGGCGTGGCACCCTCCCCTGCTCGAATTCTTCCCCGCCTTCGCGCATGACGGCTGGGCCTACGCCCCCGCCACCTCCGTCGCGCGCAGCCGCAATTATCAGGCGCTCTTCCGTGCGCCGCTGGAAAAGGCCCACGACCCCGCCGCCTGGGAGCTCTTCCAGGCGGGCTCCGTGTGGCATGCCGAGCCCGTGGAATCGGAGGCCAAGGGCATCTGGGGCCAGACCTTCTCGGGATTCGTGGGGAAAGACGGCATCTTCACGGTCATGTTCCCGTCACGGGATGTCGAGGGCAACGGCACCATCCACCTCGCGTCGCGGCCCTGGGACACGCCGTTCCGCGAACGCGGCTTTGTCTTGAGCGGCCACGAGGGGCCCTCCCTCACGCTGCTCAAGCACGGTGTCTCGGCGGACGCCGTGGAAATGGAGATGACCCTGCGCGGCACGGCGGTGCTGGTCTGGAACCACACCGGCGTCCTCGACCCCAACAAGCCCTCCTCGGACGCCACGCCCCACGCCCACACGCTGGCGGGATTCTCCGGATTCGAGGCCGGACCCGGTGGGTGGCGTCTGGTGGAGGTCGCGCCGGACGGCGCGGAGACCGTCGCGGCGGCGGGGAACACGTCCATGCAGGGCGCCCACGCCCTCTCCCTGACGTGGACGGCCGGAAAATGCGCCATTCTTCTGGACGGCCAGCCGTTGTGGGAGGGAGCGTTCCCCGCGCCGGACGGGAACCTCGGCCTCCTCGTCCGCGAAAACACCCACCTCGCCGTGGACCGCTTTGGGGTGCGCGGTGAAGACAAGCCGGGCTGCGTTTTTTGGGGATGGCGCGAGGGGTTGCTGGGAGCCGCGGAGAAGTCTGAAGACTGGACCGAAGTAGCCGACGCTACCAGCCGTTCCGGCTCGCATGTGGTCTCCACCCGGGCGGGGCTCCAGGCCAAATGGAACATCGAAGGCGACGGGTTTGCCCTGTGGGCCCCCGCGGGACCCGGTTTCGGCGAGGCCGCGGTGCTGGTGGACGGCAAACCCGCCGGGACTTTCAACGCCCATGCCGAGGCATACGCCCCCTCCGCTCCCCGGTTTGCCCTACAGGGCCTCGTTCCCGGAAGGCATACCGTCATATTGAAGACCGGCGAGGCTGCCGTGCCCCTCGATGTCCTGGAAGTCAGGGCGGGCTGAGGGAAGAAGAGAAGAGCGGGAAGAAACCACCGATGAACGGTGATGAACACCGATACCGGGCGGGAAAGCCCCAAAGGGCAAGCATTCGCCCTTGAGCGCCGGACAAGACAGGCGGGAACCGGAGGATTGCGAGAACGAGATTGCGTCGCTTCGTTCGCAATGACGGGGGGCGGCGCGGTGTC
>JAKPUV010000192.1 GCA_029554925.1 Candidatus Hydrogenedentota bacterium
TGAGCGCCAGCCGCGCGACGGAGGCGCGGAGTTCCCGGTCCCCGCCGACGGTGCGCGTCTCCAGGGAGAGGTCTGCGGCGTCCCCGGCCTCCGGGCTGTCATAGCGGAGCGACGCCGACGCACCGTCGGCGCGCAGGTCGGCGGAGAAGGCGGCCTTCTCGCGCAGGCCCGTGAGCCCGGCGAGCGTCTCGCCCCCCCGCTCCAGGATCATGTCGCCGTCCAGCCCCGCCTCGCCGGAATATGCGGTGGACGAGGCGAGCGCGACATCGGCCTTCAGCCCGTTGAGCTGAAGCCGCACGCCGCCGTGGCCCTCCACGGAGAGGACGCCGCCGGACACCTGGACGCGCCGGGGCACAAAGCGCTCAATGTTCCAGCCGCTGGAGGGTTGCGCCAAAAAGCGCAGCAGGAAGTCGTAGTTGGCCTCCCCGTCGGCGTCTCGCACCAGCGAAAGGGTGGGCCGGCGCACCGTGAGGCCGCCGAACCACCGGCCCTGCTCCGGGGAAAACGCCAGATCCATCTCCTCCGCCGTAAGCAGAAACGGCAGGGAGACGGCAGGGTCGCGGACGCTCAGTTGAGTGACGCGCGCCCCGGTGCCGTCCACATGGAGATGCCCCCAAACCCGGCCGCCGAGGAAGTCCCCGGCCAGCTTGAAGGCCGCCCGGTGGGGAAGTCCCCCCATCCACGCCGCCCCAATGAGCAGTGCGAGAATGAGCAGCACGCGGAGGACGCGCCGACGCGGCCGCGCCGGGGATTCGGTGCGTTTGTCAGGGGCCGGAGTCGGATCCATACACCCTCGCTTCCGGGGTTCAGCCGCGGAGCGCGTCCACGGCGGCGCGGATCGCGCGGATGTGGTCCGGCCCCGTGCCGCAGCAGCCGCCGATGATGCCCGCGCCCGCCGCGGCCAGCGCGGGGACGTTTGCCGCCATGATCTCCGGCGTCTCGGGGTATTCGATGCGCCCGTCGGGATGCTGGAGAGGACGCCCGGCGTTCGGATGCGCGATGATGGGCGTGTCCGGCGTGGCGGCGCGCAGGGCGGCCACCACCTCGGCCATCTCCGCCGATCCCAGGCTGCAGTTCGCGCCGAGGATGTGCGCCCCGGCGGCGAGCATCTCCTCCACCATCTGCTCGGGGCTGACGCCCATCATGGTTCGCCAGCCCGCGTCGGTCTTCCGGTCGAAGGTGAACGACGCCACCACCTCCAGGCCCGTGTTCTCGCGGACCGCGCGCACGGCGATGCCCGCCTCGTCCACGGCGGACATGGTCTCCACCGTCACGGCGTCCGCGCCGCCCTCTTCCAGCGCCACGGCCTGCGCGCGGAAGGCGTCGTACAGCTC
>JAKPUV010000198.1 GCA_029554925.1 Candidatus Hydrogenedentota bacterium
GCCGCGCCCGCGGCCAGCCCCAGAAAAGCCCGCCGCGCCGCCGGGTCGTCCGCGGATGCCGAAAACGGGTTCATGAGTCGTCTCCTTTGGTAACCCGCCGCCATTTGACGGCATGGCGGGGGGGGATTGCAAGGCTGAAGAGTCCCCCAGTCAGGCTTTTCCCTGGTAGCCAGAGAAGAGACCGTGTGTGTTCACGGCATTCCGGGAACGAGGTCGCTTCAGTCGCTGCGCTCCCTCGCGATGACGGAGATTACCGCGGTCGTTGCGAGCCCTGGCCGCCGTGGGCGGAAATTCTTCCTAATGAAGTGAGGGTTGCGGGAGGGCCGGAAACGTAGACGCGCCTTCCAGGCGCGTTCTTCGGGCCAACGAAAACCCCAAGAACGCGGCAAGATGCCGCGTCTACTTTTCGGGCGTTCTCGCCGACTTACTTCATTAGCAGCCGGCCGCCCCGGCCGGCGTGGCAATCTCTTGCCGGAATGCCTTCGACGTGGCGCGCTCCCCGGGGTGCCGTTCGCCTCCGCGCCCGGGTTGTCACCGGCTTGAACCGGCCCTTGGGTGGGCCTATACTTGCGCCGGGTTCCAACCGTTGGAGGGAGTTGCGATGCGAAGGGTTGCGGTGCTGGTTCATCTGATGCTGGCCCTGGTGGGGCTGGCCGCGGCGGTGGGGATGGCCGGGATCTTCATGGAGTTTGGGCGCGGGTCCTACTGGGAGGGCACGCTGCACGCGCGGGTCTACGGCTACCACATTCCCGCGGTCAACCTGATCGGCGCGCTGGTGGTCGGGAGCGCGGTTTTCCTCCTGTCCGGCGGGCGTCTGCTGCAACTGCTCCGACCCGGCATGCCGCTGCTCCGGCGGTGGACGGGGCTGCGCTCTTCGGCGAACACGGTGGCGCTGATCATTCTGCTGGTCCTCGTGCTGGAGGCGCCGGACATCAACCCCCTCGCCGACGCGGCGCGGACGGGACTGCGCCGGGTGGCCCCCGGGCTTGTGGCGGAGTCCGCGGCGGAGAAGCCGCAACTGCCTTCGGACAGCGAGATCGGCCTGCCCGCCCTGCCGGTGGTTAAGGAGGAGGACCCGCTCAAGACGGTGCGCATCACGTCGCTGGACGGCGCGCCCGTGACCCTGGGCGACCTGCGCGGCAAGGCGGTGTTCCTGAACGTGTGGGCCACCTGGTGCGGCCCCTGCCGCGCGGAGATGCCCAACATCGAGGCGCTGTACCAGTCCGTGAAAGACGAACCGAACGTGGCCGTGGTCCTCGCCTCCGTCGAGCCCGCCGAAAAGGTGAGGGACTTCCTCAAGACCAACCCTCATGAGGCACCCATCTATACCCTGGAGGAGGGCGACGTCCGGAAACTGGGCGTCAACGCCTTCCCCACCACCCTGATCCTCTCCCCCGGGGGCGAGGTGCTTTTCCGGAAGTCCGGCTATGCGGCCTGGGACGGCGGCGCGACCCGCGCCTTCCTCCTCGCGGCGGCCAATGGCCTGCCCTTCACGCCGCCCAAGCCGGCGCCGAAAGTGGTCGAGGCCGGAGACGGCCTGGCTTTCGAGGAAACCACTGTGTCGGCGGACAAGGGGGTGATGGACCTCGCGCGCGGCGGCGACGGTACGGTCTATTACGCCGACTTCTTCGGGGGCACTGTCGGCAGACTCAACACGGAGGACGGGACACTGTCCCCCGTGCTCAGCGGCCTCGCCAGCCCGCACGCCGCCGCCGTTGCGGGCGACCGCCTGTACTTCCTGGAGTCCGGCACCGAGGCAGCTAAGTTCAAGGACGGGAGACTGGGTCGGATCACCCTGTCCACAGGCGTCCGGGAGACCCTCCTGGAGGGACTCGAATACCCTGTATCCCTGGTTGTGGATGCGGCGGAAAACGCGTTCATCCTGGAGGCCGCAGGATCAAGCACCGTTTTCGGCGGCAAGAACCGCCTGAGTGTCCTCAAGCAGGGTCAGACGGCCCCGGAGACCCTCCTGGAGGGCCTGCCCGCCCCGACCTCCTTCCTCCTGGACGACGAGGGCGGCATCTTCGTGGGGACTATGGGACAGACCTCCCCGGGTGACACCGGAACCGTGATGCGGTTCCAGGAGGGCGCGAAAGAGGGTGAAGTCATCGCGAAGAACCTGCCCGCGGTGAAGGACATGGCCTTCGACAGAGAGGGCAACATCCTGCTGGCTGGAGGCAGTGCCGAAAAGGAGCGCCCCGGTCTTCTGCTCTTGTCGAAGAATTCCCGCAAGCCCGTTGTCCTTCGCGGCGGTTTTGGGGTGAACTGCCTCTGCCCAGATCCGGACGGCGGCATCCTCTATTCCACCGGCATGGGCCAGGACTCCCTCCGGCTGCTCCGCCCGAAACGCTGAGGAAGCACCGCGAGAAGAGACGGGGACCGTTTGTCTCGCGGGCACGAGATTGCTTGTATGTTCAGTGCAGGGTCTTCGGTGCGCAGCCAAGAGCCGTAGTAGAAGTTTTCTTTTTGGTTCTTTTTCTTTTGTGGATGGCTGTGGAAAAGTGGATAACTTCGCCCTTTTGGGGCGGGTGTTCTCGATGTTTTCCCGCGCGGCCGCGTGGGAGAATAGGACAGGAGGCGGAGGCGCCGAGATTGCGGGGCAACTTGCCAAGCCCGAAGTGAAGATTTGCCCCGCCTCCTGTCCGCGCGGTTTCCGTAAAGACCGGACACTATCCCGGGAGCAAACTCGCATACCGCAAGAATGGTCAGGAAACCGCGCACAACCAGGAGGATTGTACCATGCGCGATGAACAGAAGCCCGTTTCCGAAGCTGTTGTCTGGGTCGGTGTGGACGTGTCGAAGTCCACGTTCGACGCGGCGCTGGCCGAAGGTGGCCAGGGGGGCTGCCAGCCCCTGGGCAAGCTTCCCGCCCGGTGTTTTTCCCGGAGTCCCGAGGGGGTCGCGGAACTGCTGGCCTGGCTGCGCGCGTCCGGCGTCGCGCCGGAGTCCGCCCGCGTGGTGATGGAGGCCACGGGGCGGTATTCGGTGGAGCTGGCCGCGTGGGTGGCACAGGCGTGCCCCCCGCTCTCGTCGGCCATCGAGTCGCCGCGCCAGACGGTGGCGTTCATCAAGAGCCTTGGGCTGCGCAACAAGACGGATCGCATGGACGCCCGCGCGCTGGCGCTCTACGGCGTGGAGCGCAGGCCCCGGGCGTACCAGCCGCCGCCGGCCAGCGAGGGGGAACTGCGGGAGCTCGTGCGCTACCGGGACTTTCTCGTGCAGCAGAAGGTGGCCGCGGGGAACCGCGCCGAAGAGATGCGGGACAGCAAGTTTATCCAGCGCGAGATGCGCAGGCAGATCCGCCAGCTGGAGCGGGACATCGAGAAGACGGAGAAGGAAATGGCGCGGGTGAAGCAGGCAACCCCCGAACTGGAGAACGACATCGCGCTGATGACCTCCATCTACGGCGTCGCGTTCCTCACCGCGGCCACCATCCGGGCAGAACTCGGCGACCTGCGGCGCTTCGAGAAAGCCCGGCAGCTCACCGCCTTCGCCGGGCTCAACCCCTCCCTGAGGCAGTCGGGGTCCAGCGTCCGCGGGCGCACCCACATAAGCAAGGCGGGTAACCCCCGCGTCCGCCGCGCCCTGTACCTATCGGCCATGGTGGCCGTCAGGGGAGACAACGACTTCAGACACGACTACGAGCGGCTCAGGGCCCAGGGACTCTCCAAGATGGCCGCCCTGTGCGCCATCATGAGGAAAATCCTGGTGCTCATGCGCGCCCTCCTCATCAGTGGAAAACCCTACGTCCCCCTGTGGAAAAACCGCCCGCAACTCCAGGAGAAAATGTTCCTTGAGGCTTGATTCCCAGACACACTATCTTCGCTTCGCTCGCAATGACGTGTGTTTTCGCGTCATTGCGAGCGAAGCGAAGCAATCTCATGCTCGCCAGTGCTTCGGCTCTCGCCCGCCTTGTTCGGCGTTCAGGCTTCCGGGCGGGTGTTGCACTCCGCCGCCCCGAACGGTCATCATGTGCGGCACAGGATCCAAGGAGGCGACATGCGCGCACTGTTTCTCCCCCTCGTTGTGCTTGCCCTTGCGAACGCGGCGTTCGCCGCCGGGCCCCCGGTGCGTTTCGACCGAAGCGGCGACACCGTCCGCGTGCTGGTGGATGAAAAGCCCGTCGCCACCTACCACATGGGCGACCAGGACATCCCGCGCCCCCATTTCCGCGATGTGTTCACCCTTAACGGCGAGCGCATCACCCGGCCCTGTCCGCCGGCCCCGGCGGCCTACAAGGGCAATGACGACCACGCGACCTTTCACCCGGGCATCTGGCTGGCCTTCGGCGATCTCGGCGGGGAGGACTTCTGGCGCAACAAGGCCCCCGTCCGCCATGTGCGGTTCGAGGGGGACTTCATCGAGGGGGACGGCTTCGGCAGTTTCACCGTGGTGAACCGCTACGAGCGCTCGGACGGCGGGACACCGGTCTGCACGGAGACCTGCACCTGGTCCGTCCGGGTGGCGGGGGACGAGGGGTGGCTTCTCTCCTGTGACAGCGTGTTCCGGTCCGACGATGCGGACTTCGCCTTCGGCGACCAGGAGGAGATGGGGTTGGGCATCCGCCTCGACTCGCCCCTCACGAAAAAGTTCGGCCCCGGCCGCCTGTCGAACAGCGAGGGCGGCGAAGACGAAAAGGGGACCTGGGGAAAGCAGGCGGCGTGGTGCCGTACGGTGGGGGTGATCAAGGAGCGCACTGTGGGCGCGGCGGTGATCCCGGCCCCCGGAAATTTCCGGCCGTCGTGGTTCCACTCGCGGGACTACGGCCTCATCGTGGCGAATCCCTTCGCCCGCAAGGCCATGACCGCCCCCGATGACGACAACGCCGCGCCGGACAAAACGGTTGTCCGGAAAGGGGAGGGCTTCCGCCTGGGATTCGGGGTGTTTGTATTCAGCGTTCCGAAAGACACCCCCCTTGAGATGGAGAAGAGCCTGCAACGGCTGGGGGCGGACCGCCCCGCGAACACTCCGGAGTGATTCATGGCACAGGCAGACCCAAAGCGCGTCGGCATCATCGGTCTGGGGCTCATGGGCCGGGCCATGGCGGGGCGGCTTCTTGCCGCGGGATGGTCCGTGTGCGGGTATGACCTCGCGGCGGCGGCCTGCGACGCGGCGGCGGGGCTCGGCGTGGAGGTGTTGCCCGACGCCCGCGCCGTGGCCGCGGAAACGAAGACCATCGTGCTGAGCCTCATGACCTCCGAGGACCGGCGGCGTCTCTGCTGGGGCGACCAGAACCTTGCGGCGGCGCTTCCCCCGGGGACCGTGTTGCTGGACACCACGACGGCCCGCCCGGAGGATATTCTTGAGGACCACGCGCGCCTCGCCGCGTCCGGGGTCCGGCTGGTGGATGTCTGCCTTTCCGGGTCGAGCCAGGTGGCCGCCGAGGGGCGATCCCTCGCCCTCATCGGCGCGCCGGAGGCGGACGCGGGCTGCCGCGACCTGCTCTCGGCCTTCTGCAAGGCGCAATACTATTTCGACACCCCCGGCCAGGGCAACCGGGTGAAGCTCATTGTGAACCTGGTGTTCGGCCTGAACCGGCTGGTGCTTGCGGAGGCCCTCGGCCTGGCGGAGCACGCGGGGTTCGATCTGGACACCATTCTGGAGATTCTCCGCTCGGGCGAGACCCACAGCGTTGCCATGGACACCAAGGGGCCGAAGATGGTGTCCGGGGTCTATGAACCCGCCGTGGCCCGCCTCGCCCAGCACGCGAAGGACGTGGGGCTCATTCTCGAATACGCCCGGCAGGTCGGCGCGGAAACCCCCGTGTCGGAGGTCCATGCCGGGCTCATCAACGACCTGGTTGAACGGGGGCTGGGCGATTTGGACAACGCGGCGATCTTCGAGGCCTACCGCGGCTGACGCCGCGCCGGGAAAGGAGCGGCATGGGCAAAGTGCTTCTGGTTGTGGGCGACGGGGCCGAAGTCATAGACACCATGGTTCCGTATTACCGCCTGGGGGAGGAGCATGAGGTGGTCGTGGCGGCTCCGGAGAAGCGGGCCTACCATCTGGTGCAGCACGAGCATGACCCCGGCTGGGACATCACGGTGGAAATGCCGGGATACACTTTCAAGTCCGACGCCGCCTTCCGTGACGTGGACCCCGGGGAGTTCCTGGCCCTTGTGCTGCCGGGCGGGCGCGCGCCGGAGTTCCTGCGTTATGACACGGACCTCCTGCGCATCGTCCGCCACTTCTTCGCGGAGAACAAGCCCGTGGCGTCCATCTGCCACGGAGTGGAGATCCTGGCCGTCGCGGACGTCATCCGCGGCGTGGAGGTCACCACGATTCCAAGGTGCCGCTTTGACGTGGAGGTGGCCGGGGCGGTCTATGTGGACCGGCCCCTGGTGGTGTCGGGCAACCTTTTCTGCTGCCGCTTCAAGCGCGAATGCTCCGCCTGGATGCGGGCCTTTGCGGAGGAGCTCCGGCGCAGGGAAAGCGCTTAGAAACCGGAGGGAGGGATTTTTCGTGGGCATGATGACGCGCCGGTCTTTCCTGGCCGCGGCCGCCGCCGCGGGACTCTCCGCCGCCGCCCGCGCCCGGGCCGAAAAGAGGCGCAAACCCAACATCGTGTTCATTCTCGCCGACGACCTGGGCCGCCACCAGGTGGGCTGCTACGGCAACCCCTTTTACGAGACGCCCCACCTGGACGCGCTGGCCGCGCAGGGAATGAAGTTCTCGGACGCCTACGCGGCGTGTCCCGTATGCTCTCCCACGCGCGCGAGCATCATGACGGGCAAGTACCCCGCTCGGCTCCACATCACAGACTACATTCCCGGGAACCCCTTTCCCTTCGCGAAGCTCAAGACCCCCGACTGGCGGAAGGAGCTGCCGCTGGAGGAGGTCACGCTTGCGGAGACGCTCTCGGAGGCGGGTTACGCCTGCGGCCATTTCGGCAAGTGGCACCTCGACGACCGGAACGACGCGGTGTACCGTCCCGGCGACCCCGGCACGCCGGAGACGCAGGGGTTCTCGGACGTGCTGGTGACGGCGAAGCCGGAGTCGGAGGAGACCGCCGCGGCGGGCGCCGACCCGGAGTACGACGCCCACCACGCCCGCGAAATCACGGACCGCGCGCTGGCCTTCATGGAGGCCCACCATGACCGGCCATTCTTCTGCTACATGGGCCACAATCTCGTCCACCGCCCGGAGATGGAGTACGGCGAGCTGGTGGTGAAATACGCGCGGAAACCGGAGGCCTGCAACACGCAGGGCAACAACCCCGTGCTGGGCGCGATGGTGGAGGTGCTGGACCGGCAGATTGGGCGGGTGACGAAGGCGCTGGATGACCTGGGGCTGGCGGAGAACACAATCGTGGTCTTCTTCTCCGACAACGGCGACCTCTACGGGCGCGAGGGACTGAAGCCCTTCTACGGCGCGAAGGGCGACCTGCACGAGGGCGGCGTCCGGATGCCGCTCATCGTCCGCTGGCCCGGTGTGGTGGCCCCCGGATCGGAGACCGCCGCGCTCACGAGCAGCGTGGACTTCTTCCCCACCTTCGCCGAGATCGCCGGGGTGCCCGTGCGCGATGACACGGTGGACGGCGTGAGTGTCCTCGCCGCCCTGCGCGGGGAGACGCCGCCGGACCGCGGGCCCATCTTCTGGCATTACCCGCACTACCATTCCCTGGGCATCGGCCCCTCGGGCGCCGTGCGCGAGGGGAAGTACAAGCTCATCGAATGGTTCGAGAAGAGCATCGAGGGTCCCGAAACGCCCGGGGCGCTGGCGCTGTACGACCTGGAGGCCGACCCTGGAGAGCGGAACAGCCTCGCCGCCTCGCTTCCGGAGAAGGCCGCCGAACTTCACGCGAGACTGGCCGCCTGGCGGAAGCGCGTCGGCGCGCAGGAGATGGGCCGCAACCCCGATCATGACCCGAAACGGGCCGGCCGGCCCAACTGACCCCGCACGGAGGGCCGGCATGACAGAGACAGCAAAAAGCGGCGGCTTGGCGAAATGGACGGTGCTGGGGGCGGGGTTTTTGGGCTGGCTCTTCGCGGGCAGCCAGCTGGGGCTGATGCCCTTCGCGGCGCTGACCATCTCCAAGGACCTCATGGGGGCGGATTTCACGCCCGCCGGGGCCGGGGCCTGGTTCGCGGCCTACTCCGCCATCACCATGCTCGGCGCGGCGACGGGCGGCATTGTCTTCGGTCATTTTGGCGACCGCCACGGGCGCGCGCGGGGGCTTGCCCTCAGCATGCTCTGCTACACCGTCTTCGGACTGGCCGGCTATTTTGTCCGAACGCAGGAACAGCTGCTGCTGCTGCGCTTCCTCACGGGGCTGGGCGTCGGGGGCACCTGGCCGAACGGCGTGTCGCTGCTGGCGGAGTTCTGGTCGGACGTGTCACGGCCGGTCATCGCGGGGCTCATGGGCGCGGGGGCCAACCTGGGCATCCTGCTGCTCTCCCTCGTGGGCAAATGGTACGAGGTGACCCCCGAAACCTGGCGGCCCCTCATGCTGATCACCGGCAGCCCCGTGGTGCTGGCGGTCCTCGCCGTGCTCTTCCTGCCGGAGTCGCCGAAATGGCTGCAAAGCCGGGGGAGCGCCGCCGCTGCTGGAATTCCGCTGGTGGATCTGTTCCGGCCGCCCCTGTTGCGGACCACGCTGCTGGGCATCGCCCTGGGCGGCATCCCCCTGCTGGGGGCGTGGGCGTCGAGCAAGTGGATGCTGCCCTGGGCCGACCAGGTGGCGGGGCCGGAGAATCCGGGGTACAAGGCCCTGGCGCTGGCCTGGTGGTCGGCGGGGGCCACGGTGGGAGGACTGACGGGCGGCTATGTCGGCCAGCTGCTGGGCCGCCGTCTCTCCTACGCGTCCATCAGCGTGGGTGCGTGCGTCATGAACATCCTGATCTATTCGTTCCTGAAACCGCTGGAACCGCTGTTTCTTCCGGCGGTGCTGGTGCAGGGCGTCATCAGCACGATGTTCTTCGGGTGGCTGCCCCTGTACTTGCCGGAAATCTTCCCGACGCGCGTGCGCGCCACGGGCACGGGCATCTCCTACAACTCCGGCCGTTTCCTGACGGCGGCGGGGGTGATGGCCGCGGGCGGCCTCATCCAGCTGGTGAACGGCGACTACGCGAAGGTGGGGTCCGTGACGGGCCTGGTCTACGCCCTGGGCGTGGCGGTCATCTTCTTCGCGCCGGAGACGAAGGGCAAAGAGCTCGGGGGCTGACGCGGCCTACTCCGCCGCGTCCCTGCGCCTGCGCGTGCGCGGCGCGCGCTCCTTGTCCTTCCGCCGGACGGGCTGTGCCTTCCCTTTTGTCCCGGAGGCGTCCGTGGGGGCCCCCTCCTCCGGCAGCACGGGGGCGGGCAGTTTCTCCAGCAGGGCGTCGAACCGAGCGCGCGCGGCGAGCGCCTCGGGTTCCTGGGAGTCCGTCACGTCCCTGTAACCCGTCCCGTCGCGCTTGTCCCCGCAGTCATACAGCCTGCCGTAGTGAAGGGGCGAGTTGTCCTCCAGGAGCCAGCGCCTGTCGCGCAGGATGCGCCGGTCGCCGATGAAGCTGAAGATCCACTCCCGCGTGGCGTCGTTTTCCCCGCGCAGGAAGGGGGCCAGCGAGCGGCCGTCCACCGGACGGTCCTGCGGAAGCGGCGTCCCGGCGTAGTCCAGCAGCGTCGGAAACACATCGGACAGGTCCGTGAGCTCGCCCGTTATGCCGCGCTTCTTCACATGCCCCGGCCCGTGGATGATCATGGGCACCCGCGCGCCCCGCTCGGTGGGCTGCCCCTTGCCCGCGCCGCCGGTGCCGTTGTCGCCCGTGAAGATCACGATGGTGTTGTCGCGCAGGCCCAGCTCGTCCAGGGCGCCGTCCAGCCGGCCGACCAGTTTGTCCATGTAGGCGACGCAGGAGGGGAAGTTGTCCGCGGAGTGCGCGTTCTTCGCCTCTGCGGAGGGGGTGTCGTCCGGCGTGGGCACGTGGGGCGAATGGGTGAGGCACATGGCGTAATAGAGGACAAAGGGCTGTTCGCGGTGGCGGCGCATGAAGTCCACGGCAAAGTCATGGTGCATGTCGGGACCGTAGTCGTCCGCCGTCGTCGGCACATACTGCCCGTTGCGGAGGATGCACGGGCCCCAGTAGCGGCCCGGCCGACCGTCGCCCTCGCGCAGGCCCCTCACATCCGTGCCCTCGGGGAGCTGGTTAACAAAGGCCCAGATGCAGTACTCGTCAAAGTCGCACTCGTAAATGAGGCCGGGCTGCTTTCCCGAGAGCTGCCACTTGCCGGAGATGGCCGTGGCGTAGCCGCGCGCCTTGAGGGCGTTGGCGAAAGTGAACTGCCCCCGGGCGATGTCCTCCTGAGGCGCGTCCGGCGCGGGGCCGCCCCGGCGACCGGAGAAGTTGTGGACCCCGTTGTGGCAGCCGTACTGCCCCGTCAGCAGCATCACGCGGGACGGGTGGCAGATGGGCGACGCGTAGCAGGTGTCAAACTGGACGCCGTCGCGGGCGAGCCGGTCCAGCGCCGGGGTGCGGTGGGAGGGGTGTCCGTAGCAGCCCAGCTCCCCGGCCCCCAGGTCATCCGCAAGAATCACGATGAAGTTCGGCGGACGCATTTCCTTTAGCGGGGCGTGCGCGCAGCCCGCCGCCAGCCCCATTCCCGCCAAACCCGCCGCACGCGCAAGAAAATCCCTTCGGTTCATGGCCTTCTCCCGGAATGGCTCCTGTGGTGTGCGGCGACCATCCGCCGCACACCATCAAACACCATCCCCCGGGAGAAGTTCACGTTTTTCGGCGGCGCACCCTCAGGAGCGTGCCCGCTCCGGCGAGCAGGGCGGCCAGCAGGGCCGCCATTCCCGCGGACGCGGCGGGCACGCCCTGGGCCACCGTCAACTCGGCATGGCGTGTTTCCAGCAGCTCGGTGTGGCCGTCGGACACCTCGGCGCTGTACAGGCCGGCGTCCTCAAAGGTCACATCATGGAGCCAGCATTCCGGTGACTCGGCGCCGTCGAGCACCGCGCCGTCCTTGCGCCACTGGCAGCGTACGGGGGCGAACCCCCCGGAGGTCCCCACCCGGAACAGAGCCGACCGGCCCGTGTATCCCACCGTGTCCGCGGGCTCCTCCGTGATCGCAAGATGCTCGGCCACCTCCACCAGGGCGGGCCGGGAGGCGTAGACCACGCCGCCGTCCGTCACCTCGCACCAGTACACGCCCGCGTGCCCGGAGGTCACGTTCTCCAGCGGCCACTGAGGCCCCACAGGACCGGTCTCCACCCCCTTGTCAGGTGTTTCCTTGAACCACTGGTAGGCGGTCGGGGCATATCCCGCGTTCACCGTCACCGAAAGCAGGTGGTCCTGCCCCCGGTACAGTCGCACGGAGTCGGGGTGCGACGCGAAGCCCGCCCAGCGCAGCAGGGTGTACCGCGCCGACTCCATGCCCGCGAAGGGCTTGTCCGCCAGGTCACGGATGTCCGTGCCCAGACGGATGCCGACCTCCCCGGAGGCCGACAGGTCGGAAAGCGCCACCGTCACGGTGTACTCCAAATCCTCCCCCCCGACAGACGCCGCGCCCGCCAGCGTTCCCGTCAGCGTCACGTCCGACGCGTCGAAGCTGTCGCCCACCGACTCGCTGAACCGCACCGTGAACCGCACCGACGCCTCGTTGTTTGGGTTGCGGTCGGGAAGCAGAATCTCCGCCGTAGGCGGCGTCACATCCAGGGTCCACGCGGTGGCCACCGGACCGGGCGGCGACCAGATGCCGTCGCCGTTGCGCGACACGACCCGGAACCCGTAGGGCGATCCGTCCGCGAGGCCCGTCACCGTCGTCACGCCCCACGCCTCCGCCGTCAGGAACACCGGGGACGTCCCCACGGTTCCGTTCGCCGTCACCCAGCCCAATCCGCCGCCGGGGAGGATCACCCGGATGCCGTAGGTCGTGTGAACGGGGTTGCCCACCGCCGGGCCCAGCGCCACGCGCAGCGTGGTGCCCGTCGGATCGCCCACCACCGGCGCGGCCGCGGTCCACGCGAGCGTGCGCGCCATGCCGATCACCGGCGCCGTCATCACCATGTCTCCGTTCCGCGACCGGCCGGAGAACACATACGGCGTGTCGGCCGTCAGCCCCTCGACCGTCCAGCCCGCGTTGCCCTGGATCCACGCGGAGCTGGTCCCGGAGCCCAGGTTGAAGAACCGGAGACCGGAATGTCCGGCGGAGAGGTTCGACGGCACCGGCGACGCCGCAGCCACCGTGATCCGGTCCGGAGCCACGGCGGAAAACGCCAGTCCCCGCAGCGGCTCAATCAGTGTCCATGCGGAGATGGGGGCCGATCGGAGGCTCTCGGCGCCCTCCTCGAACGCCGCTACTTGGAACGTGTGCTGTGTGTTCGCGGAAAGCCCCGTCTGGAGCCACGCGGTCACATCGGCGGCGGTCTCCTGGCGAAGCGTCACCGGACGCTCCGTGCCGGGGTCCGACCAGATCCGGAAGCCCAGCTCGCGGGAGTTGGGGTCCCCCCACAACCACCGGATGGAAGAGGTGGACACACCTACCCCGTCGGCCCCGGCCGGCGGCATCAGCGGCAACTGCATGCCCCAGAGCCCCGTGCCCTCATCCGTGCCGTCGGAGGCGAAGAATACCAGGTTGTCCCCCAGCCGTTCGATGGCCGCTGGGCCGCTGCTGGCCACGCCGGGGTTGATGTCCGTGAGCCGCCCCGTGGTGTCCTCCGTGCCCGCTGACATCCACAGTTCCATGCCGTGCTCCGGGTCCCCCGCGCCGAAAAACACCGTCCCATCCACATCCACCGACGACTGAATCGCGGACCCCGCAAGCCCTGGATAAATGTCCTTCACCAGCCTCGTGCCCGCCGTTGTGCCGTCGGTGCGCCACAGTTCGCGGCCCGTGTCCTTGTGCATCCCCTCGAAGTACACCGTGTCCGGCGCGCCCACAATGTCTTCGCTCACCCCGTAGCTGCCCCCCTCCCCGATGTTCACCACCATCGAGGCGGTGGTCCCGTCCGTCTTCCACAGCTCATACCCCTCCGCCGCTGTCGCGTCCTGGAAAAGCACCAGATTTCCCAGGGCGGTCAGGCCCGTCGGCCCCCAGTACTTGGTTAGTGTGTCCTCGCGGGTGGAAAGCGTGTCCCAGGGCATTTCCGGGGGCTGGTGGCTGGTGACGAGCCGCGTGCCGCCGGGCGTGCCGTCGGTCACGCCAAGCCGTGTCCGGAAATCGGCGCCCGAACACTCCACCTTGAACCAGACTTTGCCCCCAACCGCCTGCAGGCCCGTGTACTGGCCGGCCGGAGTGTCCATGAGCAGCGTCTTCTGGCCCGTTTGCGGGTCGTACACATAGAGGTGACAGCGGCTGAGATTCGGACGCGGCGGGGTCTGGTACAGTCTATCCCCCACCTCAATGACATAGAGTTTTCCCTCATGGGCGAGAATGCCCCCTATGCTGGGGGCGCGGAACCCCGCCTCCAATACAAGTTCCATGTTTTCCGGCACGCCGTCGGCGGTGCGCCACACGCCCTTCACGAGAACCCCCTCCACCAAGCGGCTGGTGGCGACAAGAATGCCCCGCTCATCCTGGGTGAGGTTGGCGAAGGGGAATTTGTCGTACGAAGAGAACCAACTCATTTCGGTCACCGACCGCGTTCCCGCCGCGGTGCCGTCGGTTGTCCAGAGCAGCCATTTCTTCTGGGGCTGCGACTCCTCCAAGTTTATCGCGCTCACCGTGAAAAACAACCGTCCATCGTGTGACAGGGGCAACATCTTGTTGAAACCGTAGCTCCAGTCATATTTGGTGCCTTCCACGAAGCCAACCAGCTTCTCCGTGCCCGCGTTCGTGCCGTCTGTACCCCAGTATTCCCGCCCCTCCGCGCCATGGTCCCAAGTGACAGGCGTCTTAAGAACGTAGACCAGCCGGTCGCCCAGGGGGTACACCGCCTCAGCAGCGCTCTCGGAAACCTTTTCCAGCAGCCGGGCAACCTCGCGGGTTCCCTCCACGGTGCCGTCGCTCAGCACGAGCCGCCCGTCGTAGGTGATGCAGGCGCACTCCCCGTTGTGCTCGGTCATGGCCAGGGGCATCGCGGCAAAGAGGGGAAAGGTGCCTGCCGTCGTGCCGTCGGAACGCCAGACCGCATAGTTGGAAAACTGCGCGGACGGTGCCAGAAAGAAGAACACTTCACCAACCGTCAGGGCCGGTGGTGACATCGCGCCGGCGAGGTCCACGCTTCCATAATCCGCGACCAGAACGGTTCCGGCGGCGGTGCCGTCGGTGCGGAAGAGCGCCCGCTGCCGGCCCCCTGCAAACAGGTCAAAATAAAGGGCGCCTCCAAAGACATGAGGCGACCGGATAGGATGCACTGAAAGCCGCCAAGGGGAAAGAAGCTGGCGGTCCCCGCCGGAGGCGTCCATGGACCACGCCTCTGGGTAAGACTGGCCTTCCAGTTGCCGAGCGCAGATCAACCGGTCTTCCACGGCGGCGATGGGCTTCATCCAGTCGTTCAGGGCAAACTGGCCCAGCGGGACGGTTCCGGAGGGGGTGCCGTTTGTCCGGTACAGCTTGTATCCGCCGGTCACCTGGGAGGCATAGAAGGCCTGGTCGCCCATCCGGACAAACGCGGTGCTGCAGAGGTCTGAGGTCGTCAGAGGCACGGTCCCTCCGGAGGTGCCGTCACTGACATGGGGTAATCCGGCGTAACCGGGCCCGGCGCAAAAGAGCAGCCGGTCGCCCAGGCGTAAGTAGTTCTGGGGGGTGGAGCTGTTCGGATACCGTTGGGTGAAGCCGGGAGAGAGGTCCTTCACCAGCCGGGTGCCTCCGGGTGTGCCGTCGCTGCGCCACAGCTCCTCCCCCTCGCCGAACGTGAATCCCCGAAAGAAGAAATACGATCCCATGTCCGCCCAGTTCACCGAGTTCGCCTGCAGCATTTCCATGTACACATTGAGAACTACATCCGTGCCCTCCGGCGTGCCGTCGGACTTCCAAAGCACCCTGCCATAGCAGGTGTGCGCGGAAAAATAAAGAATGCCGTTGAACACCATGAGGCTCTGGGGCGACGACCCCTGCCGCCCCGGGTACAGGTCCCGAAAAAGGTGGGTGCCCGCCTCCGTCCCGTCGCTGCACCACAGCTCCGTCCCGTTGTACGCGTCCCACCCCGAAAAGAGGAGCAGCCCATTGAGGGACGCCATTTCCACCGGCCACGCAAACGAGAAATACGGAGTCTCGTCAACGGGGAACGTGGTGATGTCCTTGATCAGAAACGGGGCGTCCGCCCATGCCGCCGTGCCGCACAGTCCACCGACGATGGCCGCCGCCGCCAGGCACACAATCCTCCCAAACATCCCTGCCATGCCATGCTCCCGGGCGCGTTCCGCGCCGATCCCTGACCGATGCCGGGGCGGGAAATATCCCCCCCGCCTGATCGAAATCTACCACACAATTCAACAACCGTCAAGGCGTTCGGAAGAACGAGCAGGACAGACACGGAGTGCGTTTCCCCTATGCACGCTATTCTCAGAATACACACGCGCTTATTGGGGATAATTACTGAGAAGGCGGTGGGAAAACAGTGTGGGGTCCGGGGCTAACGCGCGGGTTCAGGAGATGTGGAGGTGTCCGCCGGCGGGTTCACGGGATTCCATCGGGCGGGGCCGCCGCCCGGCAGGGCCACCACGTAGCCGGTCTCGGCGTGGGGCTCGCCGGGGGGGTAGTCGCTGCTGACGATCTGGGCGCCGCACGCGAAGGCCCGTTCCAGTCGCGCCTTGGCCGCCTCCAGCCCTCGGGTGCCCGGGCCGCCCGCCGTGGCGCGGACCCAGTATCCCCGGCGCACCAGGTCCGGGGTATCGGGGTCGGCGGGGTTGTCGCGGATCATCGCCGCCGCGTCGGGCCGGCCGGGGCGGGAATTCACAAACATCGCCCGCCCCTGCAACGAGGGCCTTCCGTCCGCATACAGGTCGCGCAGTTCCCGCGTCTCATGGAAGATGAAAAACACCTTCCCGCGCCCGGACTCCAGCGTGGGCCAGCCGCGCTGCAGCACCGCCTCCTCCAGGGTCGCGAAGTCCCCGCGCACATCGTCCGGCGTGATGAGCCGGTCCGGGGGAAAGGCCGCGCGCACCTCGGCGTCCAGCCGGTCCAAGTCCGCGGCCGTCGGCAGGGTGATCGCCGGGTCCAGCACGGGCCCCTCGTCCTTGTGCTCCACGAGGAAGGAAATCGGCACATGCCCCGGGTGGGCGTCGGACCATGCCCGCACCACCGCCAGGCAGTCGGCGAACATGCGGCAGGTGCTCTGCTCGTCCACAAAGGGCACATGAAACACCCGCCATCCCTCCGGGGTCCGGTGGATGTCCAGCTCAAAACTCCGCACGCCGTTGTCGAGCTGCGCGTCCAGGGGCTTGTGCTCATAGTCCCAGTCGCGGGCCTCCGGAGTGACCATCGCAGCCACCTCCAGTCCCGGGGATCGTTTGTGGTAGCTGTTGTGCGTGCCCACCACCTGTATCTGGTTCATGCGCGGGCCGCCGTCAAACACCAGCCCCGCAAGACAAAGCATCAAGACTTCCATCATGTTCCGGTCTCCAAGTTCGCAACCTTTGACCCGCCGGGACAGGTTTTGGTGTCCCCCCAACGAAAAAGCCTTCAGGATACAGGCTGGCGGATGGTGTGGTGGCAGGGATGGAGCACCTGTGATTCGGTCACTCCGCGGAAGCCGGCTCCTTGGAGGGAAGACTCATCGCAGAGACTCAGAGAACGCGGAGGGGGAGGAAGGCATGGGATATAGTGTTCTCGAACGCATTGCCGGCTTGGCGACAGAGGTTTAGGTCCTAAAGAAAATACCCATACTTGGCGATGGAGTTCACGGGCAGGATGCCCCTGCCACTTCCCCTCTCTGCGACCTCCGCGTCTCTGCGTTGAGTGTCCTTCCGCCGACTTTCAGACCCGGGCACTGTGGATAAGACGGGTTCTTTCCAGGAACCGCCCCGGCCACAATTTCCGTTTGCCCCGCGGTTCGGGGTATTCTAGCGGGGCGTTGCATTCCCCTGGAGATTCCGCATGAAAGCCGTGATCATGGCGGCGGGCAAGTCCACCCGCACCTATCCGTTGACGCTGACCCGGCCCAAGCCCCTGCTGCCGGTGATGGGGAAGACCGTCTTCGAGCGGCATCTGGAGGCCCTGTCCGGGCTGGTAGACGGCGTGGTGGCCGTGGTGGGGTACCGGGGCGACATGATCCGCGCCGCCTTCGGGGACGTGTTCCAGGGGATGCCCGTTACCTATGTCGAGCAGACGGAGCAGCGCGGCACGGGGCACGCCGTGCTCCAGTGCGAGGGGGCCGTGGACGGGCCGTTCCTCGTGGTGAACGGCGACGACCTATACGACCGGGGGGATCTGGCGCGGCTGGCGGCGGCGGAGAACGCCGCGCTGGCCCTGGAGGTGCCCGACCCGCGCCTCTACGGCATCTACGAGACCGACGCGGAGGACCGCGTGGTCCGGCTGGTGGAGAAGCCGAAGGAGGTCTTCTCCAACCTGGCGAACATCGGCGCGTATGTTTTCACGCCGGAGGTGTTCCCCGTGCTGCGCGCATTGCCGCCCACGGAGCGCGGCGAGATCGAGATCACCTCGGCGGTGCAGGCCCTCGCGGAGACGTCCGGCTTCCGCGTGGTCCGCACGCGGGGCGCGTGGCTGCCCATCGGCTACCCGTGGCACCTGCTCGACGCGAACCGCTGGTTCCTCGACCACCGGCTCGCGCCGGGCATTGAGGGCGAGGTCAGCCCCCGGGCCGAGGTCAACGGCCCCGTGTTCATCGGCGCGGGCACCGTGGTGCGCGCCGGGGCGGTCATAGACGGCCCCGTGTGGATCGGCCGCGGCTGCCGCATCGGCCCCAACTGTTGGATCCGCCCGTACAGCGTCCTCTGCGACGGCGCCATTGTCGGCCACGCCAGCGAGGTGAAGGCGTCGCTCCTCATGGAGCGCGCCGCCGCCCCGCACCAGAACTACGTCGGCGACAGCATCCTCGGCGCGCGCGCCAACCTCGGCTGCGGCACCATCACCGCCAACCTCCGCCACGACCGGAAGCCCGTGCGGTCCCTGGTCGCCGGCGCGCTCGTGGACACAGGCCGCGAGAAACTCGGCGCCGTCCTCGGCGACGACGTCCACACGGGCATCAACACGTCCATCTACCCCGGCCGGAAACTCTGGCCCGGCACCGCCACCGCCCCCGGCGCCGTCGTGCGGGAGGATGTGGTGGACGGATAGGGCGGCACCGGGTACACTATTGGAAGAAGAGCGCCCGTGAAACGGGCCGCTGCGGAGACACGCCGTGCGCTACTACACATTCGAGATCGTCATCGAGAAGGAGCCGGAGGACGAGGGATACCTCGCCTACAGCCCCACGCTGCCCGGGTGTTTTGGCAACGGCCTGACCATCGAGGAGGCCAAGCGGAGCATCCGCGAGGCCATACAGCAGCATGTTGCCACCCTTCAGGAACACGGCATGCCCATCGGACAGAACGAAAGGCTCGTGCATGTGGAAGAGCTGACGGTCGGCGTTCCTGAATGACCAGAATGCCCCAGATTACGGCTCTGGAACTGGTGCAGTTTCTGAAGTCGCAGGGCTTTGCGGTGGACCGGCAGTCCGGCAGCCACCTTACCCTCTGGAACGAGGAGAAAAGGCGGGCCGTGACGGTGCCCATGCATGCCGGATGTGATCTTGGGCGGGGGCTGGCCCTGCGCATTTTGAAAGACGCGGGGTTTAGTCTGGACGATTTTCTCCGGCTCCGATGACGCCGCCTTTTTGACCGCCCCCTCCTGTCTGAAGTAGGCTTGCTGCGGCTCTGGCCCAACGGGAGACCTGCCATGACCTTCCTGCTTCCCCTCATGGTGTGCGCGGCGGCGGCCGCGCCCGCGGATGCGCCGTGGACGAACCCGGCGCATGACCTGGTCTACCAAAAACCGGCGACGGTGTGGGATGAGGCCTTTCCGCTGGGGAACGCCATCCTGGGCGCGCTGGTCTGGGGGGACGGGACGCCGCTGCGGATTTCGTTGGACCGGACGGACCTGTGGGACCTGCGGCCCGTGCCGGAATACCACTCGCCGGAGTACACCTACGCGACCATGCGCCAGTGGGAGAAGGAGGGGCGGGTGAAGGAGCTGGAGGCGATGTACGACAACCCGTACAATCGCCCCGCGCCCACGAAAATCCCGGCGGGCCGCATCGAACTCACACCCAAGAAACCCAAGGCCGCCTTCCAGAACGCCAGGCTGTCCCTTTCCGACGCGACGGCGCGCGCGGACCTAGGCAAGGTTCAGGCCCGTGTCTGGATTCATGCCACGGAGCCCGTCGGTTTCATTGAACTGGAGGGCGTGAAGGACCTCGATGTGTCCCTGAAGGCCCCCGCCTTCGGCGGTCAGGAGCCCGGCGAGGCGAAACCCGCCATCTCCATGGGCGACCTCGCGCAGTTGGGCTATCCCGAATCCAAGACCCGCGAGGGCGAGGATTTCCAGGCCTACGAGCAGGAGGGCTGGGGCGGGTTCCGCTTCGCCGTGTTCCTGGCGTGGCGCCGGGACGGGGCCCACTGGCTCGGCGCGTGGTCCGTGTCCAGCACCTTCGACGGCGACACCCCCTCGGCCATCGCGGAAACCCGCGCGCGCGCCGCCCTGGCGGAGGAGGCCCGCGCCACCCTGCGCGCGTCCCACGAGGCGTGGTGGCGGGCGTGGTGGGAGCGGACCTGGGTCACCGTGCCCAACCCCGTCGTGGAACGCCAGTGGTATCTGGAGACCTACAAGTTCGGCGCGGCGGCGCGCAAGGACGCCCCGCCGATCACGCTGCAGGGGCCGTGGACGGCGGACGACGGCAAGCTGCCGCCGTGGAAGGGCGACTACCACCACGACCTGAACACGCAGTTGAGCTACTGGCCTTGCTACAGCGGCAACCGGCTGGACGAGGGGCTCGGCTACCTCGAATGGCTC
>JAKPUV010000217.1 GCA_029554925.1 Candidatus Hydrogenedentota bacterium
GTCCTTGGCGCGCTTGCCGTCCACATACACCGCGTTGCCGTCCGCCCCGAAACGCACCGTCCCCGCCGTGGACAGGTCGAGCACCGTGGCGAAGGCGCCGGAGACCTGCACATGGTTGTTCGACGGGACCGGCTGGTCATATATCCAGACCACCGTGGGGAAGACACAGCTCATGCCGTCGAATTTGGCGACCACGCCGGACTTCAGCAGCGACGGGGTCACGGGGATGCGGGTGAGGGGCGGGCAGTCGCGGGGCTGGAGGTCCTGCCAGGGCCCCTCCGTGGCGGCGTGGCGCACCGTGGCGGGGACGAAGTCCCCCGTGCCCGCGCGCCGCGCGTCGTAAATCTCGTAGAGCCCCATCTGCACCGACTGTTTCGGGGCATACTGGGTCCATCCGGCGGCGGGGCGCACCTCCCAGGTGGCGTCGGAGGCGACGGTCACCGCCGCCCCGCCCTTCGCCCGCGCGTCCAGCTGCACCAGCAGCCCCGGCTCCTGCGGAAGCTGGTGGAAGGTGCCGATGCCGAAAAACTTCGCGACCACCCGGATCTCGTTCTCCCCCGCACGCAGCAGCGGCAGCACGTCCAGCACGTCGTACTGGTAATGCTTCGGCCAGCTCCGGCCCGGCCCGTCCCCCGCCCACCGCCCGTTGATGTAGAGGCGGTAGGTCGTGTCCGCCGTGATCCGCAGCGACGCGGCGTCCAGTTCGGGCAGGGTGAACGACTTCCGCGCCTCAATGGTCTCATTGTACGCGGGGGCCGCGCCCGCCGCCGTCCAGATCCACGAGGCGCTCCAGGGCGCTGTCTCCATTGCACCATCCTCCACGGCGCCCGCGGCGCCCGAAATGAGTGTTCCCGCCAATGCCGCGGCCAGCAGGCCCGCCGCTCCCAACACCTTTGCCGTCTTGACCATCATTCCATTCCTCTCTGATGGCGGGCCCGGCCGCACGCCGCCCGCCCGGCTGGCAAGCAGTGTACCCCAAACCCCGCCGCCGCGTCTAAGCGGCGCGCGCGGGTTTCAACGCCCCCGAGATTTCAACGCAAAGCCGCAAAGAAAACGGCGGCCAGCAACAATCCTCCTCTTCCGCCCCAGCCCCCAGCCTAATACCATTCACTTTAGAATCTTTAGGCCTGTGCATGGCGGCAGGGCTCGGGACCGGGTCTTGGGGGCGCAGGGAAATGTTTTGCGCACTCGTTTTACGCAGCGGATGTTGCGCCGCCCGGTCCTTGGCCTCACCT
>JAKPUV010000222.1 GCA_029554925.1 Candidatus Hydrogenedentota bacterium
CTCTTCCCCCAGTTTGTGGCGGCGGACATTGAGGGCCTTCCACTGGAGGAGGGGTTGGCATTGGATGCGCTGCTGGAGGGCCTCGTCGGCGGTCAGCAGGGCGGGATGGATCGTGCCCTGATCCAGCAGGCGGTCCAGGAACTCGCGCTCGTTTTCCGTGAAGGGCAGCACCCTGGAGAGCCCTTCGCGGCATTCGCGCACCAGTTGCTCCCCGTATCCCGCTGTCTGTGCCGGTGTCCCGGAGGCGTCGGCGCGCAGCGTGGGCACCAGTTGCCGCGCCAACTCTGCGGGGTCGAACCCCACATCGTCCGCCGAGACCGTCCGCCAGTCTCTTCTGTTCATCGCGCCGTAGACGACGAAGGCCAGACGGAGGGTCCGCGGGTCGAGGGTGTCCATGCGGAAGATCTGGCGGCTGTCGAAGAGGTCCCGCGCCTTTCCGCGCGCCAGCAGCGCCGCGAGTTTCCCGGCCGCCAGTTCGTGGATGTCCAGCACGGGAATTGCCACGGCCTGCCAGGCGCCGACAGGATGCGAGCTCCTGACGGCAACCGGCCACAGCGGAACGCGGTACATGAAGTTGATGTCCACTTCGAGGTTGCCGCCCCCGCCCGATGAGCTCTCATAGTGCAGGCGCCACTTGCCCCCCGCGTGCTCCTCCGGGACCCGCCGAACGGTGAAGCCCTCCCGGGTGAAGACCGCCTGGACGGCCTGTTCGATCTTTGGACGTTCGGCGAGCATGTCGTCGCGCTCTCCGGCGCCCACGTGGTTCAGATCAATGTCCACGGAGAGCCGGGGAACATCGAAGACGAAGAGGTTCAGGGCCGTGCCGCCCTTTAGCACGAGTTTTCCCCTCAGGAAGGGGTGGCTTTGCAGGGCGTTCAGCAGGTCCATCAGCCTGGCCACCTTCTCCAGCACGTCCGGCCGGAAGCCCGTCGCCTGCGCCTCCCTGGCCAGTTTCTCGGGGGAGATCCTCACAGTTCTTCCCCCCAGGCCCGATCAAGCACCTCGCCGGGGACCACCAGATTCCATTGCGCCAGGAGACGGCCGGATGTCCGTATGCCGCGGTCCAGATAGTGCGGCTGCCGCGGGCGCAGCTCCTGAAGCGCCCGCAGATGGCGGTCCTCCACCAGCAACGGTTCGCGGTGCTGCTCCAGAAAGAACCCTGTCTTTGCCGCGGTGGTCGCGTTGCCAAGCAGGAGCGCGTACTCGATGACGCGGTCGAGGTCGAAAAATGGGACAGATTCCAGCGACCGCCAGACCTCCTCCCATCCCCCGGAGAGGTCCGGACGGTCCAGCGCGTCCACCAGGGTCCGCTCCAGACTCGTGACCCGCAGGGGCATGCCGGCCCGCTCGGCGGTCACCACGCAGGCATGCGCCTTTCCCGCGCTGAGGAGCGCGTGCGGGAACCTGGCCCCCTGGTAGGCATGGGACCGGAACCTCAGCGCCGCAGGCGGGCGGGCCGCCGAGTAGATGATGCGCGTGTGCACCGAGTACGCCCGGCCGTGAAACTCCAGCGCCGTGTGGTGCGACAGCACGGCGTCCGGCGTCAGCTTCGCGCCGATGAGAAAGGGGTCTATGGGATAGGTGGGCGCGTCGGCCCCCGGCGGAATGACGGCATACAGCCCGCGCCGCACCTGGACAACCCGCCCGGTTCTCCGGTGATAGGCCAGAAGCGACTCCTGCGTTCGTGCGCCC
>JAKPUV010000248.1 GCA_029554925.1 Candidatus Hydrogenedentota bacterium
AGCGCCTACCCCTACATGCTCGGCCAGATCCTGCCGTCCTGGGCGCGCGGGGTCATGCTGGCGGCCCTGGCGGGCGCGGTGATCAGCACCTTCAACTCGGGGCTGAACTCGGCGGCGACCATCTTCACCATTGACTTCTACAAGAAGCACCTCGCGAAGGACGCCACGCCGGACAAAATGGTCCGGGTGGGCCGTCTGGCCACGCTCAGTTTCGTGCTGATCGCCTGCCTGTGGGCGCCCATGATCTACGTGATGGGCGAGGGTGTCTTCAACTACATCCAGGAGTTCTGGGGATTCTTCTCCCCCGGCATCGTCGCCGCCTTCGTCGGCGGGCTCGTCTGGAAGAGGGCCCCGGCCAAGGCCGCGAAATTCGCCCTGGTCGTCGGCCCCGTCATGTACGCCTGCTGCCGCGTGCCCGGCTGGCTGATCAAGGCCGCGTCCACGGGCGCGGACGGAGCCTTCCAGATGCCCGAGGGCATGCTCGGGGCGGTCTACCGCTTCTGCTCGGTGACCTTCCTCCACCACATGGCCATCGTCTTCCTGATGCTCATGCTGATCATCGGGATCATCGCGCGGCGGGAGCCCCTCCCGAAGGAGGTCACCATGCCCCGGTCGGAGATTGACCTCACGCCCGACCCCATGGTCAAGGTCTTCGGCGTGATCGTCATCGTCATCACCGTCGGCATTTACATCATCTGGCGCTAGGCGCGAAGGGACGCAACCATGAAGAAGGAAACGGGACGAATGCTGTGGATGATCGCGGGCGCGGGGCTGGTGTGCGTGGCCGGGCTGGTGCTGGCGCAGGGATGCGCCCGCGCGGAAACCCCGGACTGGGAGAACCACGACATCGTGGGGATCAACAAGGAGGCCCCCTCCTGCACGAAGATGCCCTTCCCCGACGAGGCGTCGGCGCGCACGCAACCGCGCGACGCGTCGCCCTGGCGCATGTCGCTGGACGGGGCCTGGAAATTTAACTGGGTCCCCAAGCCCGCGGACCGGCCCCTGGACTTCTTTAAGCCGGACTTCGACGTCTCGGGGTGGAGGGAAATCCCAGTGCCCTCCGTGTGGGAGTTGCATGGCTACGGCACCCCCATCTACACGAACATCAAGTACCCCTTCCCCGCCGACCCGCCGAAAATCCCGTATGACGACAACCCCGTCGGCTCCTACCGCCGCACCTTCACCGTGCCCGCCGACTGGGCCGGGCGCGAGGTCTTCATCCAGTTCGGCGGCGTGTACAGCGCGTTTTACCTCTGGGTCAACGGCGAGAAGGTGGGCTACAGCCAGGAGAGCAAAACCCCGGCGGAGTTCCGCATCACCCCGTACCTGAAGCCCGGCGAGAACACCCTGGCCGTCGAGGTGTACCGCTGGTGCGACGGCAGCTACCTGGAGGACCAGGATTTCTGGCGTTTCAGCGGCATCTTCCGCCCCGTGTGCCTGTACTCCACCGCCGCGACGCAAATCCGCGACTTCCACGTCCACAGCGACCTGAACGGCGCGCTTGACGCCGCCACCGTCAAGGTCACGGCCAAGGTCCGCAACCTGTCCGGCACGGCGGGCGAAAAACGGTCCGTCGCCGTGAACCTCTACGACCCCGCCGGCAACCCCGTCGGCGCGTCGCCCTTCCTGACCCTGCCCGTGACCCTGCCCGCGGCGGGGGCCGAGGCCGCGGCCACGGCGGAGGCGGCGGTGTCCGCCCCGGCCCTGTGGTCGGCGGAAACCCCCAGCCTCTACACCGTCACGCTCACGCTGCTGGACGCGGCGGGAAAGACCGTCGAGGCGCACTCCTGCGTCCACGGCTTCCGGCGTGTCGAGGTGCGCGACGGGGTCTTCCTCGTGAACGGGGTGCCCGTGAAGATCAAGGGCGTCAACCGGCACGAGCATGACCCGGAGACGGGCCGCGTAGTCTCCGTGGAGAGCATGGAGCGCGATGTCCGCTTGATGAAGCAGCTCAACATGAACACCGTGCGCACCTCGCACTACCCGAACCGCCCCGAGTGGTACGACCTGTGCGACCGCATCGGCCTCTTCGTCATTGACGAGGCGAACATCGAGTCCCACGGCATCGGCTACGACCCGGACGTCTCGCTGGGCAACCGGCCCGACTGGGAGAAGTCGCACCTCGACCGCATCGAGCGCATGGTCCAGCGCGACAAGAACCACCCCAGCGTGATCATCTGGTCCATGGGCAACGAGGCCGGCCCCGGCTGCAACTTCACCGCGTCGGCAAAGCTCATCCGGGAACTGGACCCCAGCCGGCCCATC
>JAKPUV010000268.1 GCA_029554925.1 Candidatus Hydrogenedentota bacterium
CTCCTTCTGGAGTTCGCCGGGATGGCGCTGGACCAGGCAGCCCGCGGCGTAGAGCCGCGCGGGGCGTCCGGTGGCCTTCTTGCGCTCGGCCCACGCCACGAGCGACTCCACGCTCTGGGTCTTGGCGTCGGCGATGAACCCGCAGGTCAGGACGACCACGGCGTCAAAATCCTGCCGGCATTCGTCGGGGTCCATCGGCGCGACGCGGACCTCGCATCCCCTGCGGGCAAGGGCGCCGGCGACATGCTCCATGTCCACGGTGTTCTTGTCGCAGCCCAGCGTGACCAGGCCTATCCGGGGCTTTTTCGCGGGCATTTGCGGTTTCCGGGCTCCTTTGGTAGCATGACGCGGCGTTTTCGCCGCAGGTTTCCCGATCTCACACCTTCACGGGACCGGAGCAGTGTACATGGAAGCAGGACACGGATTCAGCGTCATAGACTGGGCGGTCATCCTCACCTACATGGCGGGGATGCTGGTCATCGGCGCGGTGGTGTCCCGCCGGCAGAACGACACGGAGGAGTTCTTCCTCGGCGGGCGCACCATGCCCGCGTGGGCGGTCTCGCTCTCCGTCATCGCGTCCTCCCTGAGCGCGGCCACGTTCATCGGCGTGCCGCAGATGTCCTTCTCCGGCGACCTGCGCTACCTCTCGACCTACATCGGGGCGTGCCTCGGCGGGTTCGTGGTGGCGGTGTTCTTCGTGCCCCCGCTCTACCGCGCGGGGACGATCACCATCTACGGATATTTGGAGCGGCGCTACGGCGTCGCGGCCAAGATCGCGGCCTCCGCCCTCTTCCTCTTCGGGCGGCTGCTGGCCTCCGGCGCGCGGCTGTTCATGGCGGGGATCGGCTTCGCCCTCATGTGGTACGGGGGCACCTCCCCCGGCGAGCTGGTGCCGGTGATCATCGTCCTCGGGGTGGTGGGCACCATCTACACCGTGTGCGGCGGCATCCGCGCCGTGATCTGGACCGACACCGTCCAGATCACCGTGACGGTCATCGCGGCGACGGCGGCGGTGTTCTTCCTGTTGCGGTCCATCCCCCTGCCGGTTCCGGACATCGTGGCCGCCCTGCGGACCGCCGAGGGGGGCGACAAGCTGCTGCTCGTGGACACCAGCCTGAACTTCAGCTCCCCCTACACCCTCTGGGCGGGGGTGTTTGCCATGACCGTGGTGACCGTCTCCACGCACGGGGTGGACCACGACATGCTCCAGCGCGTGATGGCGGCGCGGTCGCCCCTGCGGGGCGGCATGGCGCTGGCGGGGTCCATGCTCCTCACGGTGCCGGTGGTGGCGCTGTTCCTGGGCATCGGCCTGCTCCTGCACATCTACTACGCCCGTCCGGACCTCATGGGCGCGGCGGCCCCGGCGGACGCGCTGGAGGACACCAAGAACGTCTTTCCGCAGTATGTGCTCTGGCACATGCCCTCCGGCCTGCGGGGACTGACCATGGCGGGGCTCTTCGCTTCCGCCATGAGCACC
>JAKPUV010000297.1 GCA_029554925.1 Candidatus Hydrogenedentota bacterium
CATGACGTGGCAGAAGGTCACCGTGACCGCCGCCTGCCACAGGAGCGCGGGCGCGCAGAGGCAGGTCACCGCCAGCAGTCCGCCGATGACGACAAAATTGTCCGTCATGCGGGCCGCCGTGTGGGCGGCGTCCGCCCAGGGCCCGCCCCCCTCCTCCACCGCGTTGAAAACGGCCGTCAGGGCCCCCGGCGTGGCGTAGGCGATCAACAGGATGAGGCTGACGTAGAAGATGCCCCGGGGAAGCGCCACGCGGGACAGCGGGGGCATCGGGGCCTCGTCGCCGTGGCGCGCGATTTGCGCGCGGTTCCGCCAGGCGCACCACCCCCAAGCCGCGCCGAGCAGGGCGCCGAAGGTGAACTCCATCATCTTCCACCAGCCGAACCACTGCTGGGGCACGGGCAGCGCGTCGCCGTAGGCCATCCACAGGGCGCCGCCGCCGAACCCAAGGCCGCCGCCCACCAGCCCCCACAGGGCAAAGCGCCCGGGGAGAAACGGCCCCTTCTTGGGACGCTTGAGGTAATACCACGCGAGAAAGGCCAAGGCCGCCGCGAGCAGCCCCGCCCAGGACTCCTCGCGGGGCTCGTTCAGCGGGTCGGAGAAGTAGATCGCCTGCGGCAGGTTGATGATGCGCCAGCCGATGTAGAACGCGGGCATGGCGAGAAGAAACGCGATGATGTGGTCGCGCCGCGCGATGCGCCCGCCCTCCACGCCGGCGCCCAGCACCGCACCGCCCAGCAGCCCCCACACCGCTCCCTTCAGCGTCAGCCCGAGCAGCCCCCAGGAGAAGGTCTCCGGGTGTTTCAACAGGCCGATGGTCTGGCCGTAGGTAACCTCGCCGCCAAACCCGATCCCCACCGCGCCGAACAGGGCGAGCAGGGCCGTCTCGGGAATGGGCCGGTCCAGCAGCAGGCCAAGGCAGAGCCCCATCATCGCGCCGGGGATCATGGCCCCGCAGGGGCCGCCCCCAATGAACCCGCGCAGCCCCCAGCCCAGCATAATGGCGAGACAGGGGAACAGCACAAAGGTCAGGGGTCCGGGCTCCACCGAACGGCGCATGTCATTATCCTTGCAAAATGGACGCCATTCTCAGGCGTCCGCCACCAACGATCCACAGACTTCGTGGACACGGCGCTCTATGATCCGCTTTGAAGCGCACGATGTCAACTCCGCCCGTTCCGGGACGGGAACGCGGATCAGCGGCACCGCACCTCGAAAACGCGGGCGTGCGGGTCGCCGTTGGTCGCGAGCACGCGCAGGCGCAGCGTCTTGGTGTTGACGGGCGTCCCGAAGTCGTGGCGGACCAGACGCAGGAAGTTGCCCGTGTTCCGGGCGATTTCCCGCCATTTCCCGCCGTCCCTCACCTCCAGCACATAGTCGCGCACCGTCTCGGGCTGCGGGCCGCGCACCTGCCCGTTCACGGTCCAGTCCTCGCCGCTGAGGAAGAGTTTCCGGTGGAGTCCCGTGTCGAAGGTGAACTGCACCTGGCGAAGGGCCTGCTTCTTCGGCCATTCGATGCACAGCCAGGCCCCGTCCTTCCCCATCTCCGCGCGCCACTGGTGGGCGGACCCGTCGCCGATGTCTCGGTTCACGCCGTCCAGAACCGCCTCGGGCGGACAGCCGGAGACCGCCCCCGACGCCGTGGCCCGCGCGCCGCGCGCCAGGTCGTCCGGATCGTCGTTCACCACGCCGACCAGCGACTGGTCGTCGCGCAGGAGGCACTGGTGGAACCGGGCCATCCGCGCGGGGTCGGCGGCCACGTCGCGGGGCAGGCATTTCTCCGCCGCGCAGAAGGCGACCGCCGCGCCCGCGGCCTGGCCCATGGCGGCGCAGGTGGCCATGACGCGGGTGGAGGTCAGCGCCACATGCGACACGCTGATGTTGCGGCCCGCCATGAGCAGGTTGGGCAGGTCGGCGCTGCACAGCGAGCGCAGGGGGATGGAGTAGGGCCTGGTCAGGCCGATCTGCACGCAGGGCGGCAGGTCGCGGTCGTCCATCCCGCCGGGAGGGTGGTCGTCCATGGGCCAGCCGCCGTAGGAGACGCGGTCGGAGAACGGCACGGCCTCCTCCAGCTCCCGCTGCACCATGACATGCTCGCCGAGGATTCGGCGGCTCTCGCGCTTGCCGGGGATCATGCCTACCCATTCCAGGGCCCAGCACTCCGACTCTGGGTGTTTCCCGCTGTTCTTGATGTGGTCCCACACGCCGGTCAGGATGCGCAGCAGCTCGTGGCGGATGCGGCGGTTGTCCTTGATCGTGTCCAGCTCGCCGCCCCACTCGATCCACCAGTAGCCGTACTCCCAGCTGCGGATGCGGCGGTGCTTGAAATCCTCCTCGGTGAAGGTGCGGGCCCAGGCGGGGGGGGTGTAGGGCATGGGCCGGTCGTGTTTCCGCGCCATGAAGAGCAGGCTGTTGCCCATGGTCTTCTGGTCGGCGGTCTCCGGCGCCAGGGACTCCCCGTGCTCCGCGCGGCCCTCCCGCCCGCGCATGCAGCGCGCCCCGGCCAGCGCCGCCAGCGACGCGTCGCCCGTGCAGTCAAGGAAGAACCCGGCGGAGAGGGTGTACCGCTCCTCCAGCAGGGCGCTGGCGGCGGTCACGCGGGCCACGCGCCCGGCCTCCACCGCCGCGCCGACCACCGAGGTGTCCAGCAGCAGCGTGATGTTCGGCTCAGAGACCACCTTGTCGTAGAGGACCATGTCCCACATCTCGAAGGAGCGCTGGGGGTTCAGGGCGGCCTCCGTGAGTTTCAGCTCCTCGATGATCCCTGTCTCGCGCCAGAGCGGATTGTCCTTGAGGGCGCTGGCCCCCAGCACGTGCATGCGGATTTCGCTGCTCGCGTTGCCGCCCAGCCGGGACCGGTTCTGGATGAGCACCACCCGCGCCCCGCCGCGCGCGGCGGCGATGGCCGCGCAGACCCCCGCCAGCCCGCCGCCCGCCACCACCACGTCCGCCTCCAGCGTCTGGTGGGTCCACGAGGTGAACAGCGGGTCGTCCGGAAGAACGGGCGTGTCCGCCTCGGAGGCGCTCACCCACAGGCCGGACGCCATGAGCCCTCCCGCCCCCGCCAGAAACCCGCGCCGCGAAGACTGTCCGCCGTCGCCCATGCCGTTTTCTCCTTCTATTTTTCTCCGGGACGTTGTGCCTGCAATGCCCGAACCCCATTATCATGCTTGCGGGCGGACAATTCCACCCCCGCAGCACACGCCGCCTCAGCGCGCGTGGCCGAAGCTGCGCGGGGGCGCGGTGAAGCGGCCGTTCTCCAGGGCCTGCTCCCGTCCGCACTCGCGGTCGCCCGCCAGCGTGTCCTCCGTCATGATGCGGACAGTCTTCGGGGCGGCGCCTTCGATGACCACCTCCGCCGGGACGGCGGACTCGTTCACCCAGAAGAGCGTGTCCCCGGCATAGGCGGCGGCGACGCGTCCGGAGGGCACAGCCTCGCACCGGCGCACGGCGTCGCCCCGTCGGGTGAGGCGGCTGAAGGGCACCCACGCGTGGTAGACGGGCCGCGTGCGGAAACCGTCGTCCTTGAAGTCCCACAGGCCGTAGTTCATGAACCCGTTGCCGGGGTAGTACATCTCGCTAAGGCACCAGACGGAGAACCCGGCCACGCCCCTGTTGAGCCCGTCAATGACGAAGGCCGCCGTCCACAGGGCGTAGTCGTACTCCTCCATGAGCGGGTTCTCCAGCGTGCCCGACCGCTTGTCCTGAAACCCGAACTCGCCC
>JAKPUV010000316.1 GCA_029554925.1 Candidatus Hydrogenedentota bacterium
GAGCAGTTGCGCTCCGCCTTCAGGTGGTTGATGAAGTGCAGGACCTCCAGGGTGGACACGGCGCGCCCCCCGTGTCAGAGCCCGTACTGGCGGCGGTAGTACTCGCGGAACTCGCCCGACTTGATCTTCCGCCACCACCCCTCGTTGTCCTTGTACCACTGGACGGTCAGGGCGATCCCCTCATCCCAGTCCATCCGCGGCGCCCAGCCCAGGGCGCGCAGCTTCGCGCCGTCAATGGCGTAGCGGCGGTCGTGGCCGACCCGGTCCGCCACGGGGCGGATCAGGGTTTCGTCGCGCCCCGTCAGCTCCAGGATGCGCCGCGTCAGCTCGATGTTGCGCCGCTCGTTGCCGCCGGGGATGTTGTAGACCTCCCCCGGCGCGCCGTGGCGCAGGGCCGTGTCGATGCCCCGGCAATGGTCGTCCACGTGGAGCCAGTCGCGGACGTTCATCCCGTCGCCGTAAAGGGGGAGCGGCAGGCCGTCGAGGGCGTTGGTCACGAAGAGGGGCAGCACCTTCTCCGGGTACTGGTAGGGGCCGTAGGTGTTCGAGCCGCGCGTGGTGACGACGTGCAGGCCGTAGGTTTCCCCATAGGCCGTGCCGAACAGCTCGCCCGCCGCCTTGCTGGCGGCGTAGGGGTTGCGCGGGTGGGGCGCGTCCGTCTCGCGGAAGGCGCCCTCCTCAATGCTGCCGTAGACCTCGTCCGTGGAGACCAGGAGCACCCGGCCGACGCCCGCGCGGCGGGCCTGGTCGAGCACCGTGTTCACCCCGGCGACGTTCGTGGCGATGAAGTCCGCCGCGCCGTTCAGGCTGCGGTCCACATGGCTCTCGGCGGCGAAGTTGACCACGGCGTCGCAGCCCTCCAGGGCGGGGCCGAGGGTGTCCGGGTCGTTGATGTCGCCCCGGACAAAGGTGTGGCGCGCCGGGTCCGCGTCGCGCAGGTTGTCCAGGTTTCCGGAGTACGTCAGCTTGTCGTAGGTGACAATGTGAAGCTCGGGGTGCTCCCGGAGCTGAAGGCGGACGAAGGCGGACCCGATGAAGCCCGCGCCGCCGGTGACCAGGATCTTGTTCATTCCGCCGCCTTTCTCCGCTCCATGTAGTGCGCCAGGGCCTCGATCCACCCGCGCAGGGGCCGTCCGGTGGTTTGCGTGTATTTCGCCGTGTCGAGCACGGCCCGCGCGGGCCGCCGCGCCGCCGTGGGGAACTCGCGGGACCGGCAGGGGACCACACGGGCCGGGGACCCCGCCATCCGCAGGATGGCCTGGGCGAACTCCGCCCGCGAGCAGGCCCCGGCGTTAACCACATGGAACAGGCCGGTGGCCTCCGCGTCGCACAGGGCCTCCGTGGCCTCGGCCAGGTCCCAGGTGTGGGTGGGGCAGCCCGTCTCGTCGGCCACCACGCGCAGCTCGGGCCGCGAGGCCGCCGCCGCAAGGATCTTCTCCACAAAGTTGTTGCCGCCCGGGCCGTAGAGCCAGGCGGTGCGCAGGATGAGGTGGCGGGACGCCCGCCGCGTCGCCAGCTCGCCCAGGTATTTCGTGAAGCCGTAGATCCCCAGCGGGGATTCCGGCCCGACGGCCTCCTCCTCCGCCAGGGAATCCGGGGATTGGCCGTCAAACACGAAATCCGTCGAGTAATATACCAGCCGGGCGCCGACCCGCTCCGCCTCGGCCGCCGCGTTGAAGGCCCCCGTCACGTTGACGCGGAACGCCGCCTCGCGGCTGGCCTCCGCGCCGTCCACGTCCGTGAAGGCCGCCGCATTCACCACCAGATCCGGCGGGAAATTGTCAAAGGCCTCGCGGACCTGGACCGGGTCGCCGATGTCGAGGGCCGGCAGGTCCAGGGGCAGCACATGGGCGCGCTGGTGGTAGCGCGCCGCCAGCTCGCGTCCCAGCTGCCCCTTCGCGCCCAGAATCATCACGCGCATCGCGCAGCACTCCTTCCGCCCCGCGGCAGACGGGGCCTTCCGCCCATCCTAACACGCCCGGACCGGCCCTGCAAGCGGGGGGGCACGGGAACGCCCAGTATTCGGTTTGTGTTAAACTGAAGCTGCACGAGACAACGCTGGCACAGGAGACAAGGAAATGGAGCATCGAGTTCGGCTGGCGGCGCTCACCTGGAAAGAAGGCGACGTGTATGTCGCGGATTGCCCGGCAGTGCGCATAGCGAGCCAGGGAGACACCGAGGCGGAAGCCTTGGAGAACCTGAAAGAGGCCATCGAGCTGTATTTCGAGGATGTGCCGGGGGTGGAGCTTCCGGAATGCGGTGAGGCGCATGCCCGTGAGGTCGAGGTCGCCTTTGCCTCCTAGACCCATGACCGCCCGGGAGATCGTCCAGCGTCTGGAGCGTTTGGGCTTCCGGCGGGTTTCCCAGCGCGGCAGCCATCTCAAGCTGCGCCGTGAACGGGGCGGAACCACGTACACGGTGATTGTTCCCATGCACGGCAAGGACATCGCTGTCTCCGTGGTGGGGCGAATCCTTCAGCAGGCGGGACTCGAGTGGAGCGAATTTGACGCCTAGAGGTGTTCGTTCCCGCCGCGAATACCCAGGGGAGCCGGATGCACACGCTTCTTTACAACTTGGCGCTGGTGATGGTGACGGCGGGGTGTGTCTCGGTGCTTTTTCACCGGATCGGGCTTCCGGTGGCCTTGGGGTACATTCTGGCGGGGGTGCTGATCGGGCCGGGGACGCCGCAGATTCCGCTGACGGTGGAGCAGGAGGCGATCGAGGGGCTGTCCGAGCTGGGGATCGTGTTCCTGCTGTTCTGCGTGGGGCTGGAGTTCAATCTGCGGCGGCTGGCGCGGGTGGGGATCGGGGCGGGGCTGACGGCGGCGCTGGAAATCGGGCTGATGCTGTGGCTGGGCTACCATGTCGCCCGGTTCTTCGGCTGGTCGGCCATGGACGGCATCTTCCTGGGGGCCATGCTTTCCATCAATTCCAGCATGTTCCTGGTGAAGATCCTGGCGGACCGGGGGGAGGAGCGCACGGCGCACGCGCAGTTTTCCACGGGCGTGGCGATTTTCGAGGACATCCTGGGGGCGGTGATGCTGGGCGTGCTGTCGGGCATCGCGGTGAGCCGGGCGGTGACCTTCGGGGGCGCGGCGCTGGCGCTGGGCGAACTGACGGCGCTGCTGGCGGCGGGGCTCCTGGCGGGGCTGTTCGTGGTGCCGCCGCTGGTGCGGCGGTTCAGCCGGCGGCGAAGCCCCGAACTGCTGCTGACGGCGACGCTGGGGATCTGCTGCGCCGGGGCGCTGCTGGCGGAGCAGGCGGGGCTGAGCACGGCGCTGGGGGCCTTTGTGGCGGGCACGCTGGTGGCGGAGGCCCGGGAGAACCACCGGATCATGCCGCTAATGTCGCCGGTGCGGGACATGTTTTCGGCCATCTTCTTCGTGTCCGTGGGGATGCTGATCCGTCCGGAGGAGCTGCTGGCGCACTGGCAGGCGGCGCTGGTGATCGCGCTGGTCACGCTGGTGGGCCGGGCGGCGGCCATCTTCATCGGCACGCTGTTGTCGGGCCATTCCCCGCGCACGGCGGTGCGGGTGGGCATCAACATGGCGCAGATCGGGGAGTTCTCCTTCATCATCGCCACCCTCGGCCTGCAGCTGCAAGTGATTGACGCCTTTCTCTACCCGGTCGCGGTGGCGGTTTCCGCCCTGACCATGTTTGCCAGCTCGCTGCTCATGCGGGGGGCCGAGGGGATCAGCGACCGGGTGCAGCGGGCGGCCCCGCGGCCGCTGCTGGCGGCGGTCATGGCCTATTCGCAGTGGCTGGGCTCCCTGGGGACCGCCTCACAGGTGCCTGCGGCGGTCCGGCAGGTGCTGCGGCGGTCGCTGCTGCAGATCTTCATCAACCTGCTGGTGGGCGCGGGCATTTTCATCGGGGCGGCCGGGCTGGCGGGGCGGTTCCACGGGCGGGCGGGGTGGTGGACGGCGCTGCCGCCGTGGACCGGGGGGATCAACACGGTGTTCTGGTTCGGCGCGCTGCTGGTGGTGCTGCCGTTCTGGGTGGCGGTGGTGCGCAAACTGCGGGCCGTGGGGATGATCCTGGCGGAGATGGCGGTGCCCAGCGGGGTGGCGCAGGGGCAGGTTCCCTCCTCGCGGTCCATCGTGTCCAGCGTGGTGCTGGCGTCGGGCACGGTCATCTCCATCTTCTGGCTGCTCATGCTGAGCGCGCTGATCCTGCCGCCCTGGCCGATGCTGGCCTTTCTGGCGGGGGTGGCGGGGCTGGTGACCTTCTTTCTGCGCGGCGCCTTCATCCGCATCTACGCCCGGGGGCAGCTCATGCTGCGCGAGATGTTCGCCGAGCCCCTTGAGGAGGCCCACCGCCACGAGATGCCGACCCTGCTGCGCCGGGCGCATCTGGAGACCGTGGAGGTCCCCGCCGGGGCCCGCGCGGCGGGCATGCTCCTTGGCGAGACCAACCTGCGCGCCCGCACGGGGGCCAATGTCATCGGGGTGGACCGGGCCGGCGCCAGCATCGTGAGCCCCGGCGCCGACCTGCGGCTGGAGGCGGGCGACCGGGTGCTGCTGATGGGCAACGAGGCGCAGCTGGCCGCGGCGCGCGACCTGCTGAGCGCGGCGGAGGACGGGGAGGCGTAGCCGGTCGGGGCTTGCATTTCCCGGGGAAACCCCGCCAGAATGGCCGGGGAGGCGGGATCCGGATGAAGACCTGATGGAATCGCTGCTGCACAGTCTGGCCGTCGTGATGGTGACGGCGGGGTGTGTGTCGGCGGTGTTTCACCGGATCGGGCTTCCGGTGGCGCTGGGCTACATTCTCGCGGGGGTCCTGGTGGGGCCGAACACCCCCCAGTTTCCGCTGGTGGCGGACCGGGCGGCGATCCAGACCCTCTCCGACCTGGGGGTGGTCTTCCTCCTTTTTTGCGTGGGGCTGGAGTTCAACCTGCGCCGGCTGGCGCGGGTGGGCTTCGGGGCGGGACTGACGGCGGCGCTGGAAATCGCGCTGATGCTGTGGGTGGGCTACCACCTCGGGCAGTTCTTCGGCTGGTCCGCCATGAACTCCGTGTTTCTGGGGGCGATGCTCTCCATCACGTCGAGCACCTTTCTCGTGGCCACTCTGGCCGAGCGCGGCGAGGAGCGGTCCCCCCACGCCCAGGTGGCCATGGGGGTGTCCATCTTCGACGACATTCTGGGCACGCTCATGCTGGGGCTCCTTTCCGGCCTGGCGCTGACGCGCACGCTCTCCCTCGCGCAGACGGCGCTGACGCTGGGCAAGCTGGCGGCCCTTCTGGCGGTGGCGGTGCTGGCGGGCCTCTTCGTGGTGCCGTATGTGGTGCGGCGTTTCAGCCGCCGGGGCAGCCGCGAGCTGCTGCTGACGGGCACGCTGGGGGTGTGCTGCGCCGGGGCGCTGCTGGCCGAGCGGGCGGGGTTCAGCACGGCGCTGGGCGCCTTTGTGGCGGGGACGCTGGTGGCGGAGGCGCGGGAGAACCACCGGATTCTGCCGCTGCTGATGCCGGTGCGCGACCTGTTCGCGGCGATCTTCTTCGTCTCCGTGGGGATGCTGATCAGTCCGGCCGACTTCCTGGCCCACTGGCGCGCCGTGGCGGTGGTGTCCGTGGCCGCGTTCCTCGGCCGGTCCTTTGTCATGGCGCTGGGCACGGTGCTTTCGGGGCACACGCCGCAGACGGCGGTGCGGGTGGGCCTGAGCATGGTGCAGATCGGCGAGTTCTCGTTCATCATCGCGGCGCTGGGGTCGCGGCTGGGCGTGATTGACGACTTCCTCTACCCCGTGGTGGTGTCCGTGTCGGCGGTGACCATGCTCTCCTCGGCGCTGCTGGTGCCGCGGTCCGCCTGGATCGCGGAGCGGATCGAGCGGCTGACCCCGCGCCCCCTGCTGACGGCGCTGCTGGCCTACTCCCAGTGGCTGTCCTCCCTGGGGCGGGGCACCCCCGCCGGGGCCGCGGTGCTCCGGGTGCTGCGCCGCTCGCTGGTCCAGATCTTCGCCAACCTGCTGGTCTCGGCGGGGCTGTTCATCGCGGCGGCGGGGCTGGCCGGCCGCTTCCACGGGCGGCCGGGCTGGTGGAGCGCCCTTCCCCCCTGGACCGGCGGCGTGAACACCCTGTTCTGGTTCGGGGCGCTGCTGGCCGTGCTGCCGTTCTGGGTGGCGGTGGTGCGCAAGTTTCGGGCGGTGGGGATGATCCTGGCCGAGATGGCGGTGCCCCGGGGGGTGGCGCCGGGGCAGGTGACCGCCTTCCGCGCCATTGTGACGGGGGTGGTGGCGGCGTCGGGCACCGTGGTGGCCTTCTTCTGGCTGCTCATGCTGAGCGCGCTGATCCTGCCGCCCTGGCCCATGCTCGCCTTCCTGGTCGGCGTCGCGGCGGTCATCACGCTTTTCATGCGGGAGCCCTTCATCCGCGTCTACGCCCGCGGCCAGCTCATGCTGCGCGAGATGTTCGCCGAGCCCCTGGAGGAGACGCGGCGCCACGAGATGCCGGCCCTCCTGCGCCGCGCGCACCTGGAGACGGTGGAGATCGCCCCGGACGCCCGCGCCGCGGGGATGCTTCTCGGCGAGACGGACCTGCGCGCGCGCACCGGGGCGAGCGTCATCGGGGTCGAGCGGGCGGGGGCCAGCATTGTGGGCCCGGGCGCCGGCCTGCGGCTGGAGGCGGGCGACCGCGTGCTGCTGCTCGGCGACGAGGGGCAGCTCGCCGAGGCGCGGGACCTGCTGCGGCTGGGGACCGGGGACGGCGCGGGAGGGTAGGGCGGTTTGCGGCGGGCGCGGCGGGCGTGCGACACTCTGCGGGGGGAGGGGAACGACGCCGCGACGCGGCAGGCAGGCGCGCATTGGCTGGAATCTTGGACAGTCTGGGCAGTTTCGGGCGGCTCGCAGGGGGCGGCCTGCGGGTGCTGCACACCCTGGCCTGCCGGTATGCGGGGCGCCCGCCGCGCTATCTGCCCGTGCTGCTGATGTTCGTCACGGACCACTGCAACCTGCGCTGCCGGATGTGCGGCGTGTGCGAGCTGGAGAAGCTCCGCGCCGGGGAGCCCGAGCTGTCCACGGAGGAGTGGTTCGCCGTGCTGGACTCGGCGGCCCGGCTGGGCACGATGCTGGTGTCCATCAGCGGGGGCGAACCCCTGCTGCGGCGCGACCTGTACGACATCATCGGCCGGGCGCGCTCCCACGGGATGACGGTGCACATCTGCACCAACGGCGCGCTCATGACGCCGGCCCACGCGGAGCGGCTGGCGGCGGCGGGGGTCTCCACCTTCTCCATCTCCCTGGAGGGGCCGGAGGGGGCCCACCATGACCGGGTGCGGGGGGCGGGCACCCACGCGGCGGCGCTGGAGGCGATCCGGCTGGTCCGCGAGAAGGGGCCGGGCATCCGCATCGGTATCAACTACCTGATCACAAAAGGCAATTTCCGCAACATGCCGGAGATGCTGTCCTTCGCGGAGGGCATCGGGGCGCACCAGATCAAGTTCGCGCCCATCCATGTCAACCTGCTGCACCGGCTCAAGGATCCGGCGGCCTACGACGACCTGGTCTTCGGCCCGGAGGACCTGCCCGCGCTGGAGGCGGAGCTGGGGAAACTGCGCGCGGCCTGCCGCGGCAGCCGCCTGCTCACCACGTCCGACGCGTTTTTCGACGGCATCCCCGACCTGTACCGCGCGCCGCGGCGCTTTCAGTGCCATGCGGGGTGGGCGGTGGCGGCGGTGGACCCCAAGGGCCGCCTGAGCCCCTGCGCCGACATGGAGGGCCGCTTCAGCGTGCGCATCCGGCCGCTGGAGGAGATCTGGCGCAGCCCCGAGTTCCACGGGGAGCGCGAAAAGGTGCGGCGCTGCGAAAGCGCCTGCTGGGACACGACCAACACCGAGCTCAGCCTGCGGCTGCGGCCCGCCGGCCTGCTCGGGGCGGTGGCGCAAAACCTCCGGGACCTCCGGTTCTACTTCGGGAAAAAGCCATGAGAATGCCCCTGTTGCCCCGGCGCTGGGCCGACACCCTGCCGGACGAGTGGAAGCGCATCGGGCGCGACACGGCGCCCCTGGCGCTGACGGCCCCCTCGGTCGTCGCGGAGTTTGAGGAGCATGTGGCCCGGTTTGTGGGCGTGCCCTCCGCCGCGGCCCTTGCCTCGGGCCGCCAGGGGATGCGCCTGATCCTGGAGCACCTCGGCGTCGGCCCGGGCCACGAGGTCATCGTGCCCGCCTACACCCTCAAGGACCTGATCCCCCTCGTTCAGGGCACCGGCGCGGCGGTCATTCCGGCCGACGTGGACCTGCGCACCCTCAACGTCACCCCCGAGTCGGTCCGCGCGCGGTACAGCCCCAAAACCCGGGCGGTGATCGTGCTGCATGCCTTTGGCAACCCCGCCCCGGTGGACGCCATCGTCGCGGAGGCCGACACGCGGGGCGTGGCGGTGGTCGAGGACTGCGCGCACTCCCTCGGCGCCACGCTGAACGGACGGCAGACGGGGTCCTTCGGCTACGCCGGTTTCTACAGCTTTGAGCCGACCAAGCCGGTCAACACCTACGGCGGCGGCATGGTCGTCAGCCACGATCCGGACCTGATCCGGTTCATCCGCGAAAAGACGGCGAACTGCCGGTATGACCCCTCCGTGTTCCTCCAGAAGGCGGCGGCCGCGCGGAAGGAGCGCCTGATGATGCGCTCCGCGATGGCCTGGCCGGTGCTCGCCCTCATGAGCTTTCCGGCGGTCAAGGACTGGGTGAGCCGGGCCTACCGCAACCGCCAGTCGGTGCCCTCGGGCGACCTGCGCTACACGGCCATGCAGGCCGTGCTGGGCACCCTGAAACTCGAAACCCTGCCCGCGCGGCTGGCGCGGCGGCGCGCCCTGGCCGAACAGCTCCGGGCGCGGCTGCGCCCCGAAATCCGCCTGCAGGAGGTGCTGGACGGCGCCGACGCGGCCTGGTATTTCTGCGTGGCCCTGCTGCCGCGCCGCGCCGCGCCCGTGCGCACCCGGCTGCTGCTGCGGCACTGGGTGGACGCGGCGGTGGAGGACGAGATCGCCGACGAGTGCGCGCGGTACCTGAACCGGGCGGACTGTCCGAACGTGGTGGATATCTATCCCCACGCGCTGGCGGTGCCCTTTTTCGACGGCATCACGGAGGCGCAGATTGCGCGGGTGGCGCGGGCGCTGAACGCCGCCGCGGCGCGGTGACGGGCCGCCGGATTGTGCGACGTAAAACAGTTCGTCCCCCTCATGCGGGGGGATAATGGTTGACAAACCACAACATGTGGTGTAAACTGTGCCACTGGACTTCGCCGGGCGGCCGGTGGTTTCGGCGGCGGGGGAGCGCTTCGGAAGGTCCATCACTGTAGCTTGGGAGTCTGCACGGTCGGCTTGCGGGTCGCCGTGACCTTGGCACGAACCCCGGGGTACGAGGGTGTGTCGCGCAGTGCGGCGGGCCCATTTCCTCGAACGGTCACAGGAGGTCTCATGCCCGAGGCAACACGGAGCACGGTCAAGGACCGTCTGCCGGGAACACGCCGTTCCCGCGGTGTCGGTTTGGCCATGGCGGTGCTGGCGGCGTCCTGGATGACGGTTCTGGCCGGCTGCCAGAGCGCCGGCGTCCAGCGGGCGGTGGCCCATTTCCGGCCGGCGCCGCGCGCGGAGGTGGGCGCCACGGAGCTGGAGCCCGTGGACCCGGCGGAGCAGCCGGCCCCCGGGGAGCGCAGCTATTCCCCCCTTCCGATCCCGGACCCGCTCCCCGCGCCCGTCGAGCGCGAGATCGTGGAGCTGACCACGGAGTACCCGAAAACCTTCCAGAACGGCCTGAACCGCGGCGCGAAATACGAGGAGTACCTCCGGGCGCGCCTCCGCGCGGCCGGCATGCCCGAGGACCTGGTGTATCTGGCGATGGTGGAGAGCATGTACCGCCCCGACGCCAAGTCGCCCGCCGGCGCCTGCGGCATGTGGCAGTTCATGACGCTGACGGGCCGCCGGTTCAAACTGCGCATCGACCACTATGTGGACGAGCGCTACGACGTGCCCCGGTCCACCGAGGCGGCGATCGGCTACCTGACGGCGCTGCACGACTACTTCGAGGGGAGCTGGGCCCACGCGATCACGGCGTACAACATGGGGGAGGGCGGCCTGAGCCGGGCCATGGCGGCGAACGGGGGCGAGCGCGACATCTGGCGCCTCATCAGCACGCCCCCCGCGAGCGACCGCATCAAGCTGGAGGCGAAGAAGTACTACGCGCGCCTGCTGGCGTACATGGTGGTCACCCGTGACCTCGGCAAGTACGGCTTTGAAAAGGGGACCCTCGCGCCCGGCGAGCTGGCGCCCGGCGATTTCGCGCCGGTGCGGGTGGAGGGCATGTACTCCCTGGCGAAGCTGGACGAGGCCCTGGGATACCCCCCAGGCACGCTGTCCCGGCACAACCCCGCCCTGATCCGGGGGGTGACCCCGCCCTCCGGCGGCGTCACGGTGCACGTGCCCGGCCCCGACCGGGAGCGCTTTGAAACCGCCCTCCGGGGCATGACCCCCATGAAGTCGTCGCCCAAGGACGTGATGCTGGCCGGCGGCGACGCGACGCACCGCGTGCGCAAGGGGGAAACCCTGGCCACCATCGCGCAGAAATACGGCGTGAGCGTGCAGGCCATTGCAAAGGCAAACAAGCTCAAGTCAATGAACCGTCTCTCTGTTAACCAGAAACTGCTGATCCCGGGCGCTTCGGCGCGCGGGGGGGGCGACCTGCAGGAGGCGCTCGCGGGGTCGGCCCCGCCCGCCGAGCGGACGGAGCGGGAGGCGTCCGCGCCGGAGGCGCCCCGCAAGGAGACCCCGGTCACCCACACGGTGAAGAAGGGCGAGACCCCCGCGGGCATCGCCCGGAACTATAAGATTTCCCTGGCCAGCCTTCAGGAATGGAACGGGCTGGGCGGCAAGTCGGTGATCCAGGTGGGCCAGAAACTTGTCGTGGGGAAGTCCGCCGCCCCCGCCCGGGAGGCCGCCCCCGCCGCCGACGCCCCCGCGTACCACGTGGTCAGGAAGGGCGAATATCCCGCAGCCATTGCCAAGATGTACGAGATGGAGCTGGGCGAGCTGCTGCGGGCCAACAATCTGACCACGAAATCCACCCTCCAGGTGGGCGACCGGCTGGTCGTGGCGCGCGTCCGCGCCTCCGCCCCGGCCCCGCGGACCGAGACCGCCAAGGAGGCGCCCGCCGCCGCCCCGGCGGAGGCGACGGAGCAGGTCACCATCAAGCATGTCGTGCAGCGGGGGGAGACGCTGTCCGCCATCGCGGCGCGGCACAAGGTTTCGGTCAAGGACCTGATGGCCCTGAACAAGATGACCAGCAAGTCGGTGCTGAAGGCCGGCCAGGAGTTGATGGTGCGCACGGAGGTGCCCGCGGGGGGCGGCGGCGGACAGGAAGAGGTGACGGTGGCGAAGGCGGAGTCCGGACAGGGCAAAAAGATCGCCCACAAGGTGGCGGCGGGCCAGAACCCCACGGTGATCGCCCGCAAGTACGGGGTCTCGGTGAAGGACCTGTTTTCCTGGAACGGCTGGAAGACGGCGCCCGTGCTCAAGGTCGGCGACACCGTGACGGTTTTCGCGGGCCGGTGAGGGCCGTCCGCTGGGGCGGGACGCCGGGGTTGTGGTAGCATTCGGCCCGGAAGCCGTTTCCGCGGCGGCGCGGAAGGCTTCCGGGCGTGTTGTTTTTTCGGCTGTAAACGGTGCCGCCGGGCTTTCCGGCGTTTGGAGAACACATGATGACGGGCAGGCATGCAGCGGTGTGGGCGGCGGTTTTCTTCCTGCTGGCGGGGGCGGCTTCGGCGCAGGCGCCGGACCTCTCCAAGATGGACATCGTGGAGCGGTCCACGCCGGACGGGCCGGTGGCGATTGTGGGGGGCACACCGGTGGGGCGGGACGATTTCCTGCGCACCTACGAGCGGCACCTCGCCGAGGTGACCCGCTTCGCGGGCCAGCAGAAGCTGGGGGACAAGGACCGGGTGCGCATCGGGCTGACCACGCTGGGCGAGTTGATCCGCCGCGAGATCCTGGTGGGGGAGGCGGCGCGCCGCGGGCTGAAGGTTCCCGAGGGCGAGGTGGACAAGGCCTATGCCGAGAAACTGAAGCGGTTCACCGAGGAGCTCAAGGCGGCGGGGCAGGCCTCGGCCACGGAGCAGGAGGTGCTTAAGCTCGCCGGGCAGACCCGCGAGGAGGCCCGGGAGAGCATCCGCCGCCAGCTGCTGGAAATCGAGGCCGCACGGGCGCTGCAGAAGGAGCGCGGCGCCTCGGTGACGGACAAGGAGGTCCGGGAGTTCTTCGACAAGCGGCCGGAGATGTTCCGGCAGGCGGGCGGGGTGCGCGTCAGCCAGATGCTTTTCCGGCCGAAGCCCTCGGCGCAGAAGGCCGACGAGGCCGCCTGGAAGGCCGCGCAGGACCTGGCGGACCGCGCGCGCGCCCGGGTGATGGCCGGGGAGAAGTTCGAGGTGGTGGCGCGCGACATGTCGGAGGCCTCGGACGCCGCGAACGGCGGCGACATGGGCCTGGTCCCCATGGAACAGCTGCCGCCCTTCTTCGCGGAGGCCGTGCGCGGCATGAAGCCCGGCGACCTCAGCGCCGCCTTCCGCAGCGAGTACGGCGTGCATGTGCTCCGGCTGGTGGAGACCTCGGACGAGAAGGCCGTCTCGTTTGACGAGGCGAAGGCCCGCATCCGCCAGATTCTCGAGGGGATGAAGACGGAGGAGGCGGTGAACGACTTCATCGAGCCCATCGTCAACGACCCGGACCGGACCAAGATTTTCGTCCAGCTGGAGCGGACCCTGCGCCTCCTCGACGCGGACGACTCCCCCGCCCCGGCGGCGCCCGCCGCGCAATCCAAGGAGCCCGCCCCGTCCGCCGGCAAGGGTTCCAAGAAGGGGCGCTGATGGGCCGGCTGGCCGCCATCCTGGGGGGGTGCCTGTTGACGGTGTGCGCCGGGGCGGCCGGCGCGGAGGACGGCTGGGGATGGCCCCTTGAGCTGCCCAGGCGGCTTTCCAGCAGTTTCGGGGAGGACCGGGGCGGCCGGTACCACATGGGCATCGACCTGCGCACGGGCGGGGCGACGGGGAAGAGGGTGCTGGCGGCGGGTGACGGCCATGTGAGCCGGGTGCGCTGCTCCGCCTGGGGCTACGGCCGCGCCCTCTATCTGCGTCTGGACAGCGGCCACACGGTGATCTACGGCCACCTGTCGGAGTTCGGCGGGGAAATCGCGGAGCGGGTGCGGGCCGAACAGCACGCCCGGCGCCGGTATGACGTGGACCTGACCTTCCCCCCGGACCAGTTCCCGGTGCGGAAGGGCCAGGAAGTCGCCAAGAGCGGCGACACGGGTTCGGGCCCGGCCCACCTGCATTTCGAGGTGCGTGACGCGGCGAACCGCGCCGTGAACCCGGCGGCGCTCGGATACACCTGGGACGACGCCACCCCCCCGCGTCCGGCGAAGCTGCTGGTCTGTCCGGCGGGGCCGGACTCCCGCGTGAACGGCGCGCCCGCACCGGCGGTGTTCCCTCTGGAAAAGGACGCCTCCGGGCGGTATGCCTGCCCGCCTGTGCGGGTGGCGGGCCCGGTGGGTATCGGGGTGGAGTACGCGGACCTGGAGCCCGACGGCCCCCGGATGGGTGCTCACCGCGTGCGGCTCACTATGGACGCCGCGGAGCTGTACACCGTCCAGTATGACGCTCTTTCCTACACGCATTACAGACACAACATGGTCACCTATCACCCCTACCTGGACGGGCTGGGGCGTTTCCTGCTGCTGTGGCGGTGGCCGGACAACCTTTCGGGATGCCTGCCCGCCGCCCCCAGGGACGGATGGGTGGACGCCGGGGACGCCCCCCGCGAGGTTCTGGTGGCGCTGGAGGATTTCATGGGGAACCGCGCGGAGGCGGCGGTGTTCCTGCTGCCCGGGGAGCCGGGCGGGGCCCCCGAGCCAACGGCGGCCGCCAACGGCGCAAAGGGCAGAGTGTCCGTGCGTTGCCTGGGCGCGTGGCTTTGTCTGGAGGCGCGGTTTCCCGCAGCCGAGGCGGAGCCGCCGGTGCTGGAGTCTTCGGGCGCGGACGGTCCCCGGTGTACGCCGTTCGTGAGGACGGCCCCGGGGGTGTTTCACCTGGGCTGGGCGCCCGCCGCCGACGGTTCCCACGCGCTGCGCGTGACCCATCCCCGGCTGGACCCGTTTGACCTTGCCCCGCACCGCGTGTCGCGGGGGGCGGCGCAGACCATTGCCCTGGCGGGCGGCGGAAGGCTGGTCCTGCCGCGCGGGGCCTCCTTCGGGGCCGCGCTCGTGTGGCCCGGCGGCGGCGCGTCCCTGGAGCCCCCGGACACGCCCCTCGCGGAGCCTGCCCGGCTGGCGCTTTCCCTGCCCGCGGGCGTTTCGGACCCCCGGCGCGCCGGGATTGTCCGCATCACGGAATCGGGTCGGCAGTGGGTCGGCGGCAAGGCGTCCGGCGGCGTGCTGGAGGCCTCCGTGGACGCGCTGGGGGCCTTCGCCGTGGACGAGGACACGGCGACGCCGCGGCTGCGCGACTGGGCACCGGAGGACGGCGCGGTGGCCCGGGACGGGCGGCCGCGGATCGTGGCCACGGTCTCCGACACGGGGAGCGGGGTGGCCGGCTGGTCGCTTCACTGCGGGGACCGTTGGCTGCTGAGCGCCTACGACGCGGACGACGGCCGGGTGGTCTGGGAGCGCGACGAGGACCTTCCGCCGGGCGCGCAGACCCTGACGCTGCGGGTGGAGGACGGCGCGGGCAACCGCGCCGAGTTCACCCGGAACCTCGTGGTCGGGGGGAAATAAGCGCGGGCAAAAAAAACGGGGCGTTGTTTGTTGACTCGGGCGGCAAAATATGCTATGCTACGCGTCCGTTGTCGCATGGCGGTGCCGTGTGTCGCACCGCACGGGTGCGTTGTCCACCGGCGCGCCGGCGGCGGAGAATCCAGGCTTATTGTCCAGGGAGAGAAGTTTTGCCTACGATCAACCAGTTGGTGAGAAACTGCCGCGAGAAGATGACTTCCAAGACGAAGTCCCCCGCGCTCAAGGCGTGCCCGCAGGCGTCGGGCACGTGCACGCGCGTCTTAACCATGACCCCCAAAAAGCCGAACTCGGCGCTGCGCAAGGTGGCGCGCGTCCGGCTGAAGAACGGCATGGAAGTGACGGTGTACATCCCGGGCGTCGGGCACAACCTGCAGGAGCACTCGCAGGTGATGATCCGCGGCGGCCGCGTGAAGGACCTTCCGGGCGTGCGCTACCACCTCATCCGCGGGGTGCTGGACGCGGCGGGCGACCTGGGCGGCACGGCGAGCGAGAAGGACCAGGGCGGCAAGAAGGTCCATGCGGGCCGCTGGGTGAGCCGGTCCAAGTACGGGGTGAAGCGGCCCAAGAAGGGCGGGGACCCGAAAAAGAAGAAGTGACGTGAGACTGCGGGCGCGGACCGCACGGTCCGGGCCTTGGACATAAACCGGCGCAGGGCGCCACAGGGCGAAGGCAACAGATGGCAAGACGCAGAGTACCGGAAAAACGGGTTCCCCTCGGCGATCCGAAATATGGCAGCACGCTGGTGGCAAAGTTCATCAGCACCGTCATGATCTGCGGCAAGAAGAGCATTGCCGAATCCATCGTGTACGGCGCCTTCGAGATCATCAAGGCGAAGGTTCCGAACGAGGAGCCCCATCTGGTGTTTGCGGCCGCGATCGAGAACGCCAAGCCCCTGCTCCAGGTCAAGTCGCGGCGCATCGGCGGCGCGACCTACCAGGTGCCGGTCGAGATCGCCCCGGCGACGCGCACGGCCCTGGCCTTCCGCTGGATCATCGAGTTCGCCCGCAAGCGCGGCGAGAAGACGATGCGGGAGCGGCTGGCCGGCGAGCTGCTCGACTGCTACAGCAAGCAGGGCGCGACGATGAAGCGCAAGGACGACACGCACCGGATGGCGGAGGCGAACAAGGCGTTCGCCCACTTCCGGTTCTGACACACGGACAGTGATGAGGGACTTACTGACAATATTCGAAGCGGAGTGAGCGGCCGGAGAGTTTTCCCCGGGCCCGCGCCTCTGCTTGCAACGGAAAGTTGAATCAGAGCGAGCGTGAAGCCGGATGCCCAAGGCGCGATGCCTGCGGGGAGAACCGAAGGAAGCCTGCCGCAAACCCCGCAAGGGTGAAGAGAGCGACGGACGTGCCCAGAAAACTTCCCATAGAGAACATGCGCAACATTGGCATCATGGCCCACATTGACGCCGGCAAGACCACCGTCACGGAACGCGTCTTGTACTACTCCGGCCGGTTGCACCGCATGGGCGAAGTCCATGACGGCGCGGCGACCATGGACTACATGGACCAGGAGCGGGAGCGCGGTATAACGATCACCTCCGCCGCCACAGCGTGCGAGTGGAGGGGCTACCACGTCAACATCATCGACACGCCCGGGCACATTGACTTCACCGCCGAGGTGGAGCGCAGCCTGAGGGTGCTCGACGGCGCGGTGGCTGTTTTCTGCGCCGTCGCGGGGGTTCAGCCCCAGTCCGAAACCGTCTGGCGCCAGGCCCACCGCTACCACGTCCCCCGCATCGCCTTCATCAACAAGATGGACCGCGTCGGCGCGGATTTCGACCGCGCGGTGGCGAGCATGCGCGCGCGTCTCGGCGCGAACGCGGTGCCGCTGCAGATGCCGATCGGGGCAGAGGACCTCTTCAGCGGGGTCGTGGACCTGGTGGAGTTCCGCATGATCATGTGGGAGGGCGAGGGCCCGACGGCGGAAATGATCATCTCGGAGGTTCCCGGGGACCTGGCCGGCCCGGCGCGGGAGCGCAGGCACGAGCTGCTGGAGCATGTGGCGGACGCCGACGACGAGTTCATGGACCGCTACCTCAACGAGGAGGACGGGCTCAGCGTCGCGGAGATCAAGGCGGCCATCCGCCGGGCGACCCTGGCGATGCGCCTGTTCCCCGTCGTGTGCGGCACCGCCCTGCGGAACCGCGGGGTGCGCCTGATGCTGGACGCGGCGGTGGACTACCTGCCGAGCCCGGTGGACGTGCCCCCCTGCGAGGGCACCCATCCGGACGACGCGGAGCGCGTGGTGACCCGGGAGGCTTCGGACGACGAGCCGTTTTCCGCGCTGGCGTTCAAGATTCTCACGGATCCCCATGTGGGGCGTCTGACCTTCATCCGGGTGTACTCGGGCGTTTTGGAGGCCGGCGACCAGGTGGTGAACGCCCGGACGGGCCGCAAGGAGCGGCTGGGCCGCCTGCTCGAGATGCACGCCGACGAGCGCACGGACCTCAAGGAGCTCCGCGCGGGCGACATCGGCGCGGTCATCGGGTGCAAGCAGACCACGACGGGCGACACGCTCTGCGACGCGGACAGGCCGGTGGTGCTCATGCCGGTGACGTTTCCCGAGCCCGTCGTGCACATCGCCATCGAGCCCAAGACGAAGGCAGACCAGGACAAGCTGTCCCAGGCGCTCGGAAAGCTCGCCGAAGAGGACCCGACCTTCCGGGTGCGGGTCCACGAGGAGACGGGCCAGACGATCATCGCCGGGATGGGCGAGCTCCACCTGGAGATCATCATCGACCGGCT
>JAKPUV010000327.1 GCA_029554925.1 Candidatus Hydrogenedentota bacterium
TGCGAGTCGAAGACGCCCAGCAGCGCCGCCTGGAGGTTCTCGTGGGCCGAGGTGTCAAAGGCCACCTTGTCCGCGTCCGTCATCCAGTCCAGGTCGCGCCACACTTCGCAGCCGTACAGCTTCTTCGGGCGCAGGTCCCTCGGCAGCCGCCGGATTGCGGCAATCAGTTTGAGCGCCACCCCGACATGCGTGTCGTGCTTGTCCGCGAAGTTGTGCGTGTAGACCACCTCCGGACGCGCGGCGCGCAGCAGCGCCTCCAGATCGTCCACCGGCCCCGCGTTCGCCGGGTCCTTGATGGCCGAGCTGGGCAGGTCGAGCAGCGCCTGTGCGGCGTACTCGCCGACCACGGCCGCCTTCTTTTGCTCCTGGCGGCGGACGGCGACCATTTCGGCGTCCGTGTAACGGGAATAGACGCCGTCGCGCGGGGATCCGGCCCCGTTGGTGACCACCACGCCGGTGAACCACTTGTCCGGCTGCTGGAAACAGGCCATGACCCCGTCGAAGGCCATGATCTCGATGTCGTCCTGGTGGGCCGCCACGGCCATGTGGGTGGTCTTCGCGAGGGCCTCCTCCGGGGAATGGCCCTCCAGGGGGTACAGCACGGCGTCGGGCATGGTGAACTTCATGTCACGGTTCTCCAGTCGGTTATTTCTCGATGATCGGAAGGCTGGCTGCGGCGATGGACTGCCCCACGCGGCGGCTCTTCTCGTCCGGAAGCTGGATGTGGAGCCTTCCGGCAAGCTCCGGGAACTCCTCGTTCAGCACGCGCCGGGCGCCGTCAAGGATGATGTCACCGCCGCTGCCGGAGGTGCACCGTCCCAGGATCAGCACGTTTTTCAGCGCGTAGAATTCGGCGTAGTGGGCCAGCGTGTAGCCCATGTAGACCCCCACCGACTCCCAGATCTTCCGGGCACCCTCATGTCCCGCCTCCAGTTTAACCTGCACCGATTTCAGCCGTTCGGCGTCCGTCGCGTTCATCGGCAGGTCAATCCCCGCCGCGCCGGAAAGCCGGAAGACGCACTGCTGGGAGAAGTAGCGCGCGCCGACGCCAATGTCCCCCGACCATTCCTCGCGCGGCCCGTCGGGGTTGTAGTCCACTGGGCAGAAGGCCAGCTCGTTCAGCCAGCCCGTGATGTTTCCATCGAGGGTGACATAGCCGCCCGCCTCGCTG
>JAKPUV010000329.1 GCA_029554925.1 Candidatus Hydrogenedentota bacterium
ACCGCGATCTTGCGCACCCCCCGCTTGTTCACGAAGAGCGCCGCGCTTTCCACGCTCCAGTCATAGTTCCGGCCGAAGAGCGGCGCGCCGCCGTTCTCCAGCACGAAGGTGGTGCAGGGATGGGCGGCGGACGCCGCCAGCAGCATGGCCAGCGCTGCGGCCGTCCAGCCCCGGTAAATCGCGCGCATTCAGGTGTCCTCCGTTCCGTTTGGGCAAGCATAGCACGAAAAACGCCCCCGGCGGCTGGAGGAAGACCGCCGGGGGCGCGCGGGGTTGGGTCTTACTTTCCGCCGCTCAGGCCCATCATCAGAATCCAGACGAACATGGTCGCCCAGATCTGGATGAAGAGGGCGCCCGCGTCGTCGTCGGCCCGGGCCACGCGGACCGGCCTGCTGTGGGGGGTGAGGTGTTTCATGTCCGGCTCCTTTCCCGTTTCGCCTATTGGTTCATCCAATCACGCCTGTTCTTAATACCGGCGGAACCAACATGCGTTACCGTAGGGGGAACCATGGAACGCCCCGGGCTATTTCTCCGGCCATGCACGCAGGAGCATCACGCCGTGGCGGGGGAGGGTGCCCGCCGCGAAGGACCCCTCAAATGTGCCCAGGTCCTTCTGCCGCCAGAGGTCGCGCAGGCGGTATTTACCTGACAGCCCCGCCTCTTCCCAGGAAAAGGCCATGTCCTGGGACGCTTCCCCGGTGTTGAAGAGGCCGACGGCAATGGATCCGTCCTCCAGGGGTTTGGTCCAGACCTCCCGTTCGCCGTCCACGTGGACGGGGTACCCCTGCTTGCCAAGGGTGTCCTGGTCGATCTCGATGACCTCCGGGTTGCAGAGGACGTTCAGGGTGAACTCATCCAGCTGGGTCATGTCGCCGCTGTAGAAGAGCGGGGCGGCCATGAGGCACCACAGGGACATGTAGGAGTACTGTTCGCTGGGCGTGAGGGGGCAGGGCGTCGGCTCGCCGGTCACCCGCGCGTCGCCCACGAAGCCGATCTGGAGATAGTCCGGGTCGTTCCAGGCGCCGGGCCGGGCATACGGATGATGCTCCGCGTTCTTCCGCGCCACGGCGTGGTAGACGTTCAGCTCGAAGCCGAGGTCGCCCGCCGTGCGCCAGCAGTGGCCGCCGACCTCCTCGCCCCAGGTCCACACGTCGCCCATGCCGTACTGGCAGAGGTTGAAGACGATGTCCCGCTCCTGTTCGCGCAGGAGTGCGGACATCTGGCGGTAGGGTTTCTTAAGCTTTTCGGCCTCGTCCCCCTTCTCCTTTCGGGCGATGTCGCCGTAGGAGCACCAGTCGTACTTCAGGAAGTCAAACCCCCAGTCGGAGAAGGTCTTCGCGTCCTGCGCCTCGTGCTGGTAGCTGCCGGTGAACCCGGCGCAGGTGAGGGGGCCGGGGGAGATGTAGGTGCCCGCGCGGAGCCCCTTGGCGTGGATGTAGTCCGTGAGTCCGCGCATGTCCGGGAAATGGGCGTTGGCGAGGAGGACGCCGTTCTCGTCGCGCGCCGGGCCGACCCGCATGGGGTCCTTGTGTTTCGGAGCGTTCATCCAGCAGTCGTCAATGTTCACATACATGTAGCCGGCGTCGGCCATGCCCGTGGCCACCATGATGTCCGCCGCCTCGCGCATCATTGCGTCCGTGATGCGGTCGTAGTGGGCGTACCAGTGGTTCCAGCCCATGGGCGGCGTCAGGGCCAGCGTGTCGCCCACAACGATGCGGAAGGGGCGCTCCGCCTTTCCCTTCGCGTTCTCGGCGCGGAGGGTCACGTCCCAGGGGCGCTTGTCCCCCGAGGCGATGGTCCCCGTGATGATGCCGGTATCCGCGTCGAGCGCGAGCCCCTCCGGCAGGCCGTCGGCGGCGAAGCGCATGGGCCGCTCGCCCGTCGTTGGAATCCGGTAGATGAACGGCGCGCCCGGCGTCACGCCAAAGACGCGCGGGCCGTTGATGCGCGGCTCCGCGGGCGGCGGCGGCGTCAGGAGGTAGGGCTCCTCCGGGGGCCGGTTCACCACCTTCGGGGCCTCGCCTGCCGTCTCAAAGAACGCATCGGCCAGGTCGAGATGGTCGAAAGTGTTCTTGTCCCCGGCATCCCCGATGGAAAAGGTCAGGGAGCGCACGCCGGACAGCGGGAAGTCAATTTTCATGGGCGCCCCGCCCCCGCGCATCACGCCGCTGTCGAACACCTTCGCGCCGTCGGCGAAGATGGTCACGGTCACTGTGCCCCGGTCGCCGACGCCGCCGTCCACGCCCGTCAGCGCGGAGAACCGTGAGGCGCTTCCATCCAGTTCGATGTAGAAGGTTCCCGGAGCATGCAGCCCGACGCCGCGCTCATATGTCTTTCCGCCGAGGGTGAGGGGCCTCTTGGCAACGGACTGCTTCGCCTGGGGCTCCCCCCATCCCTGCCGGATGGGCGACAGGTCGAGTTCGTCCATGAATGTCCCGTTGGGGGCCGCCGCGGCGCACAAGCCCGTGAGGCACAGAAGGGCCAGACCCGTGAGAAAAGGCTTCATAACGCGCTCCTTCCTGGTTTGGCGGCGGGGTTGCGCGCCCTGCGGCACGGCCGCATTTTCGCAGAGCGGCATTTCCAATGCAAACAGCAGGCGCCTTTTGACCCCTGCGGGGGGATTTCGGTATAGTCATGTTTTTCGAGACCGGTGTCTTGCGCCGCGAGAGGGCGGTCGCCGCGTCAAACCCCAGATTCGCCGGAGAGTCCCATGTCCGCTCTAATGAAAACCATTGTCGATTTCAAGATCCGCTGGGCCTTCTTTCCCCTGTTCTATGCCCTGCTGCTGCTGCCGGCCTGGGTGATGGGGGTGTTTTCGGCGGGCGAATGGTACCCCTGGCTCGTGCTCTTCGCCGTCGCCGCGTCGGTGGACCGCAACACCGGCACTGTCGGCGGAATGTTCCGCCGCGTCGGGGCGCTGGTCACCCTCTACGCCCTGCTGTGCGCCGTGGTGGGGGTCATGGCGGTGTTCATCGAGGTCAAATGGCCGGTGGGCCTTCTTCTGCTGACGGCGGCGACGATTGTTGAGCGGGAGGCGGACTGCGCCAAAGACATCCTCTTTCGCTGGGGGCTCTTCCTGGGGCTGTTTGGGCTCCTCTACCAGGCCACGTACACCCTGGGCGTTTTTGTGGACGCCCCGTGGGACATTCAGGTGCTGTTGTGGGGCAACCCCGACCATTATGTTCCCGTTCTGGACGAGCTGGTGATTCTCTGCACCGATTTCGACACCTACCTCGTCGTGCTGGTGCTGCTGTGCTGGCAGATCGGGTATTACATCTGCCGGGGACGGGCGGGGCGTCAGGCGGTCATGGCGAAGGTCTTCCACGGGCTGGGGATTACCGCCGGCCTGTGGCACTTGGCGGGCGTCTTCATTCAGCACAAGGCCATTTTCTGGTGGCCGGAGTACGAGTACGACCTGGTGTTCATTCCGCTGGGGGTGGCCTTCTACGCGGCCTTCTACTTCATGGGGCGTCTCTACGTCCGCATGGGGGATGAGGACCAGCGCCTGCTGGCGCGCGCCTTCTGGCTGGTCCTGCTGGCCGTGGTGTTCACCAACGTCATCGGCGAGGACAACATCAAGGCCACGGTGCAGCGGCACCGCCCGCAGCACGAGTCGTACGCGGAGTGGAACGGCGCGGTGCGCGTCATGAAAGACGAGGTCGTGAAGAACAGCTACTCCTACATCTCCGGGCACGCGTCCTCGTTCTTCACCCTGCTCGGGGTGTACTTCTGGGCGCTGCGTTCGCGGAAACTCGGCGCCGCGCTGCTGGCCTGGGCGGCCTTTCACGCCTTCACCCGCATTTACACGACCGCCCACTTCCCCTACTGCACCCTCATGGGCTCCCTCTTCGGATTCACCGTGGCCACAATGATATGGTTCATTCTCGTGAAGGACCGGCGGCGGATTGGGGACGCCGGACGGGACGCGTCAGTCTGACCGCCTCGCGGCGTTCCGGACACGTTCCAGCACGGAATCCATCCGGTCGGCTGTTGCGTCCGAAACGCCTTTCGCCGCCAGGAAGTCGGCGCGCTCGGTTTGTCCGTGGGGCGTGCCCCAGCCGTGGGCGTCGAACACGCCGAGCGGGGTGAGCCCCGCGGCCTCTACCTCCCCTGCCAGCCAGTCCAGCGCATAGGCGCGCTCGCGGGTGAGCTGGCTTTCCCGTCCGTCGCCGAAGCGGATGCGGGTGGTGCACATGCGGGTTTCGGCGTCGTAGTCGTTTTCCCAGGTGACGCCCAGGCCGTCCGCGTCGTCGGTCCAGGTCTTTCCGGCGTAGTACTCCGTCATCATGAACTCGGTGACCGCGTCGAAGTAGACCACCCCGCCGGGGCGCAGCGCCGCCGCGAAGGAGGCGAGGGCCGCCCGCACGTCCTCCGGCGTGAGCAGGAAGTTCAGGGAGTCGAACAGGCAGGTGATCATGCCGACGGAGCCGTGGAAGGGGAGGCGGCGCATGTCGGCCACGGCGAGGGGATAGGGGCCGCGCGCGGCGCGCCCCTCGCGGAGCATGGCGGGGGAGAGGTCCACGCCCACGACGGGCCAGCCGGCCCCCTCAAGCATCTCCATCAGCACCCCCGTGCCGCAGCCCACGTCCAGATGGACAAAGGGGCGCGGAACCAGCGCCGCGAGTTCCCGGACCGTGCGGGTCCAGCGGGTGTAGCAGACGTGCGCCATCATGGCGTCGTAGTGGGGGGCGATGACGGCCAGCGGGTCCGGGATGCTCATGCCGGGGGGTGCTCCCGCAGCCAGAAGAGGGTGGCGGCGGTGTTGGGGTCCGTCACCTCCTTCGCCCGGCCGAATTCGACTTTTTTCTCGAACACATAAAGGACGGCGGGGCCAAACCCGGATTTCCGGAGGATGTCGCGGGCCTCGGCGGCTTCGGGGTAGTCGCGGGACGGCTCGGCGAAGTCCGCCACGCACAGTCCCAGCGCCAGGCGCCCCATGCCCGGGCGGCCGGTGGTGTGCCAGTAGACGGCCTCATGCACGTCGTCGGAGATGCCGAACTCCTCGCGGCAGATCTCGGCGGCGACGGGGCCGTGCAGCAGGAGGGGCTTGAGAAGCTGCGCCTCGCCCATCGGGATCCGCCGGGCGCGCGCCTGCGCCAGCAGCTCCTCCTTTTCCATGCCCCGCGCCAGGTCGTGCAGCAGGCCCGCGGCCACCGCCTCGTCGTGGTCGAGCCCGGCGTGTCCGGCGAAGCTGGAAAAGTACTCGGCGACAAAGACCGAGTGCATGACCCGCTTCTCCCCGAGGGTTTGGCGGATCCGGGCCAGAAACTCGCGGGAGCGCTCAGCCTTGGCCACGGGCATGATAGAGGCCTTTCTCCCGGATGACGCGCAGCGCGCCGGCGGGCACCAGTCCGGAGACATCGTCCCCCGCGGCGAGGCGCTCGCGGATTTCCGTGGAGGACAGCGGGTCCTCCTCGAAGGGGAGCAGCGTGGCGCGGCCGCACAGGAGCGGCGGCAGGGGGCGCCCGCAGCGGGGGCGGCACACCACCAGCAGCCGCGCCAGGTCCAGGATCACGCCGGGCTCCCGCCACTTGGGCAGGTCGAGCGCGGAGTCGTAGCCGAGGATCAGAAAGAGCGCCGCCTCCGGGTGCCGGGCGTGCAGGCCGCGCAGGGTGTCCGCCGTGTACGACGGGCCGGAACGGTCCATCTCCAGGCGGCTCGCCTCCAGGCCCGGCTCGTCCGCGACGGCCGCCGCCACCATTTCCAGGCGGTCCTCCGCACACGCGGCCACCTCGCCGGACTTGTGCGGG
>JAKPUV010000331.1 GCA_029554925.1 Candidatus Hydrogenedentota bacterium
CGTGCTACACTGGAGGCGGGAGAACCCGGGCATGGAAACCGAAAAACTGGTCAAGCTGCTCATCGGTCTGGGCGTGGTTCTGCTGGCCCTGCCCTTCGCCCTGAAGCTCATGCCGAAGCCGATGACCTTCGAGCGCGTGCAGGCGGGCTTCGCCAAGGCGGGGCTCCCCGTGGAGTCGTTTGAGATGACCACCCCGTCCAACGAGTCCGCGGCCACCGCCGGCGCCCGGATCGGCGGCGCGGGCGTGACGATCTACCAGTACGACGACGAGGGCAAGATCGCCCGGTACACGGAGTACCAGAAGACGGACCCGGGCACGGCCATTGTGGCGCAGTGGAACCTGGCGGAGTCGCTTGGGGCCGCCAAACCGAAACAGACCCCCACGCGGTACGCGCGGCGCGGCATGTTCCTCATCGTGGCGATGGGGGATGACACGGCGCTGCTGGACCGCATCATCGCCGCGTTCAAGGCGGCCTGACCCCCAAGAAAGGGAAGACACCATGAGACACCACGCGGCGATCCTTCTGCTCCTGTGCGCCCTGGCGGGCGCGGCGGCCGCGGCCCCCTCAGGCGCGTACTGGGTCCACATCGGCACCTACGCGGCGAAGGAGGGCGGCATCCACCTGCTGCGGCTGGACACCGCCGAGGGCACCCTCGCCCTGCACGGGCTGGCCTGCGAGACGCGCAACCCCGGGTTCCAGGCCCTGCACCCGTCCAAGCCCGTGATGTACTCCGTGGAGGACGACCAGACGGGCGGCGTGGTGGTGGCCTACGCGCTAGACCCCGCCACGGGCAAACTGACGGAGATCAACCGCCAGTCCACCGTGGGCGCGGGGCCGTGCCATGTGTCCGTGACACCGAAGGGCGACCGGGTGCTGGTGGCGAACTACAGCGGCGGCAGCGTGGCCTCGTTCCCGGCGGGGGAGGACGGCGCGCTGGGCAAGGCCTGCGGCTTCATGCAGCACATGGGGGCCAGCGTGAACCCCAAGCGTCAGGAGGGCCCCCACGCCCACTCCATCTACCCGTCGCCGGACGGGGTGTTCGCCCTGGCGCCGGACCTCGGTCTGGACAAGGTGATGATCTACCGGATTGACGCCGCCTCGGGCCGGCTGCTGCCGAGCGAGCCGGCCTTCGGCCAGACCGACCCCGGCGCGGGACCGCGCCACATGAAGTTCTCGCCGGACGGGAAATTCGTCTATGTGCTCAACGAGCTGGCCAACACCGTGGCGGTGTTCGCGTGGGACGCCAAGGCGGGACGGCTCGATCCCGTGCAGTCCATCAGCACGCTGCCCGAGGGGTACGACAAGGAGAGCACCTCGGCCGAGATCCGGGTGCACCCGAACGGAAAGCACGTGTACACGTCGAACCGGGGGCACGACAGCATCGCGGTGTTCGATGTGGACGCGGCGACGGGCAAACTGACGGCCAAGGGACAGGTGCCGACGGGCGGCAAGACGCCGCGCAATTTCGCGCTGGACCCCACGGGCGCCTTCCTGCTGGCGGCGAACCAGGGATCGGGAACGGTGGTGCTGTTCCGCGTGGACCCGTCAACGGGCGTGCCCGCGGCCACCTCGGAGGTGGTCAACGTGCCCGTGGCGGTGTGCGTGACCTTCTCCCCCGCGCCGTGACGCGGGGCGTGCGGCGCCCCTCAGCTCAGGTCGTCGAGGCCGTCGCCCGGCGCGCGCCAGAACGACGCGCCGCAGTCCACGCAGACCCAGTTGGGGTCGTCCACATCCATGATGTCCTTGCCGCGGACGGCCTCGCCCTGTTCGAGCCGGGCGAAGTCCCCCATTTCCGGCACCCCGTAGAGCACGTCCCGCACGCGGCCCCCGCCGCAGGCGGAACACTTCCTCGGCCGCGACGCGTAATGCGTCTTGCGCCCCTGTTCAGTCATGGCACTTCCTCACTTCACGTTAACAATCCGGCGATCCTCAGCATGAAGTCGCCCACTTTCGCCCCGTATTCCGGCGACCCCTCGCTCACCACGAGCCCGCGGGCCATGGCCTGGAGGGAGTCCACCTCGTTGTTCAGCACCGGTATCGCGCCCTCCACCCCCGCGAAGCGCATGTGGATGAAGGGTTTCCGCCGCGTGTACACGCCCCGGCCCGCCTTGGTCTTGCCCGCCTTGATGCGAAGGTAGCACGCGATGTCCGTGCCGTCCACAGACCACTGGTAGATGCGGTCCGGCTGCTTCGCGGTCCACTTGTTCATTTCGGCGTCGCCCGCCTTGTTCAATTGGCTGAGGGCCGTCGAGATCATGTAGAGGGTCATCTTCACCTTCAGCCGCGCCTTGACGGGGTCCTTCGGGGAGGCCGTGGGCATGAGCAGCTTCAGGCCCAGCATGAGCTTCACCGTGTTGACCACAAGCCCAAAATTCCCGAAGACCCCCTTCATCAGGGGCCCCAGGGCGGGGACAACGGGCTTGCCCGCGAAGAAGGCGTTCATCTTGGGGACGCTGGAGAAGGCGAAGGTCACATCCGCGTCCGGTATGATCTCCTGGAGTACGGTGAAGGCGCCCTTGTCAAAGCACAGGCACGCGCCCACGCGGCCGGCGGGGTCGTCGGCGACAAACTGGACCTTGCCGACGGTGTCCTGGAACGCGGCGGCGGTTTTGGGGTCGTCCTCGAGCATGACCTTGATGACGGGCAAAACGGCGCGGCAGACGATCCGGGCGGTGAGCAGTTCCTCGCTGGTGGCCATCGGTTAAACCTCGTCTTCCCAGTCTTCGTCCTCTTCGAACTCGCGCCCCAGCAGCTCGCGGACCTTGGCGACGATGCCGTCGGTGTCCGTGCCGAAGAGGTTCATCAGGTCCTCGGGGTAGCCATGGGGGGTGAAGGTGTCGGGGATGCCGACCTTGGTGAAGGCGCAGCCCTTGCCGCTGGCGGCGATGACATCGGCCACGGCGGTGCCGAGGCCGCCGATGACGTTGTGGTCCTCGACCGTGAGGATGCGGCGGGTCTCGGCGACGGCCCGCATGACCGCCTCCTCGTCAATGGGCTTGATGGTGTGCATGTTGAGCACGCGCACGCTCAGGCCGTCGTTCTCCGCGAGCACCTTGGACGCCTCGACGGCGTGGAAGACCGTGGGGCCACAGGCGATGATGGTGATGTCCGTGCCTGGGCGCATCTCCACGGCCTTGCCGATCTGGAAGGTCTCGTCCTCGCGGTCGTAGACCGTGGGCTCGAAGCCGCGGCCGATGCGGATGTAGATCGGCCCGGCGAGGTCGAGGCACTTCTTGACGGCCTGCGCCGTTTCGAAGCCGTCGGCGGGCACGATCACCGTGAGGTTGGCGAAGGCCCGCACGATGGACAGATCCTCGGTGGCGTGGTGCGTCGTGCCCGCAGAGCCGAAGGAGGTGCCGCCGTGGGTGGCGATGACCTTCACGTTGAGGTTCTGGTAGCAGACGTCCGTGCGCAGGAACTCGCAGGCGCGCATGGACGCGAAGGCGGAGAAGGTGCTGACGAAGGGCGTGAGGCCCATCTTCGCGAGGCCCGCCGCCGCGCCGAACATGTTCTGCTCGGCGATGCCGAAATTGAAGAAGCGGTCGGGGAACCGCTCTCCGAAGGCGCCGATCTGGGTGGACTTGGCGAGGTCGGCGGAGAGGCCGACGATGTCGGGCCGCGCCGCGCCGAGGTCCGAGAGGACCACGCCGTAGATCTCTCTCGCGCTCAGCTTGGTGGCGTCGTAGACGGTCCAGCTTGTGCTGCTTTCCACACCGGCCATCGCTCAACCCTCCCCTATGGACTGCTTGGCCTTGGCCACCATCTCGGCGCTGAGTCCGCCGTAGTGCCAGGCCGCCTTGGCTTCCATGAAATCCACGCCCTTGCCCTTGACCGTGTCGCACAGGAGCATCACGGGGCCCTTGTCCCA
>JAKPUV010000724.1 GCA_029554925.1 Candidatus Hydrogenedentota bacterium
TTCCCAAGGGCGGCGCCATCATCGCCCGGGACGGGCGGCCGACCCGCCACTACGGGCAGGCCCAGCGGATCAACGCGCAGCTCAAGCACCTTGGCCCCGTGCTGATGCGGCTCACAAGCACCGACGTGCGGCGCGTCCTGCCCGGCGACGACCCCGCCGGGGTGCTGGCGAACACGCCGATCCGGAACATCACGCGCGACGCCGTGGACCCGCCGAACGACTACCTCGTGGGTGTTTTCACGCATGAGGACGGGCGGCGCGCCGTGATGCTGATGAACTACCGGCACGCCCTCACGGCGTGGCCCACCGTGGAGTTCGACGCGCCCGCGGACCAGGTGAGGGAGGTGGACAAGAACGTTGGCGGGGAAATCCCCGTGCGCGACGACAGCCCGGAAATGCCCGGCATCCAGGTTTCCCTGGACGCGGGCGAGGGCCGCCTGTTTCTGATGCCTCCACGGTAGCCAAACCGCGTCCCGGCCCCGAACTGGAACAAAGGAGGGAAAGACGAACGCCATGGAACACAGCGCGAAGTGCCTGAAATGCGGGGGGACGGAGCTCAAGCCCGGCCACCTGTGCACGGGCGGCTGGGAGCCCATCTCGCGGTTCTGGGTCAAGGGCAGAAGAAACTTCTGGATGAAGGGAACCTTCATCCCCCTCACATCCACCATCTGCCTGACCTGCGGCTTTGTGGAGCTTGTCGGCGACCCCGAAGCCGCCCGGGCCGCCATCGAAAAAAGCACGTCGGTGCGCTGACCCCGGTGGACGGGCAGTCTCCGCGCCCTTCGCGGGGTCCGTCCGGGAACCCCGGCGCTTGTATCCGGCGGCGTCAGCGGGTATACTGTTCGGATAAACGGCGGCGTTTCGCGTTCCCCTGTGGCGGGGCGCGGTCGCCGGGGTTTCGGCGCGGGCAAAGGCGCCCGCATGCAGGAGCAAGGCTATGTGGACCCCTGGCATGGGCGAATTGATTGTGATCTTCCTGATCGTGCTCGTCCTCTTCGGCGGGAGCAAGATTTCCGGTCTGGGGAAGTC
>JAKPUV010000351.1 GCA_029554925.1 Candidatus Hydrogenedentota bacterium
ACTGGCCGGTATCAAGGTCTTTCTCGTGACCGGGCGGCCAGTGGACAACGAACTGGGCCTGCTGCGGGACGCCGGCGCCGATGGATACCTGCTCAAGCCCTTCCACAGCGAGGACCTGATGACCGCGGTCCGCGCCTTTGAAGCGCAGCGCCGCAAAAGCTGACAACCCCCAGACCGCAACGGCCCGCGATTTCCTCCGCGTCGTCCTGCTACGGCTGGGCGGGGGCCGCCGGGGCCGCGGCTTCAGGGGCGGGTTCGGACGCCGCCTCTGCCGCCGGTGCGGGGGCGGGCTCGGGCACTGCGGACGGGGCGTCTGTCTCCGGTGCGGGGGCCGCGGGGGCCGGGGCCGCCGCAGGCGCGTCAGCCGCGGGCTTTTCGGCCGCGGGAGGCTCCGGAGGAGCAGGGGTCGCTGCTGGTGCGTCAACAGCGGGAGTTTCAGCCGCAGGCGCCCCGGCGGCGGGAGTCTCAACCGCCGGCGCCTCCGCCGCGGGGGGCGTTGCGACCGGAACGGGCGCTTCAGGCGCGGGGGGCGCCGCAGGGGCGACCGCCGTTTCTCCGGGCGTCTCCGGCGCGGCCGGGGCTTCGGCGGGGGCCGGCTCGGCGGGAGCGGCGGGGGGTGCCGGGACGGCCGGGGCCTCGGTGTCCTCGGTTGTCAGGGCGAGTCCGGGGTTCCGGCTCCATTCGGCCATGGACCCGTCATACAGCGCCACGTTTTCGTAGCCCGCCAGACGGTAGCCAAAATAGCCCAGGGAGGCCTCGTTGCCCGAATTGCAGTAGACCACCACGCGGGCGGCCATGTCCCCCTCGCCCACGGCAAGCGCCGCCTTTATCTCCTCCTCTGGCTTGAAGAGGAGCGTGGTCTCATCGAGGATGCGGGAAGCCGGACGGCTGTAGGCCTTCGGAATGTGGCCCGGTCGCGCCACGAAGTCCTTCTTCTGCTCGCCGAGATAGAAGGGGCGGGGGCGCACGTCCACAACGAGCCCCTTTCCGGACACCAGCAGCTCCAGCACCTCCCCCTGCCGCGAAATGACCTCGGGCCGTATCTTGACCTTCACGTTCTCGACCGGGACCGGCTTGGCCGAGCCCTCGCCGGTCTCCACGGGCAGGCCTTCAGCCGCCCACTTGCGCAGGCCGCCGTCCAGCAGATGCAGCTCCGGAAAGGAGAGGTAGTCCAGCACCCAGAAAACGCGCGCGGGGGGAATGGCGTTCTCATGCGAGTCCCCCTCGCCGTAGATGATGATGGTGCGGTCGGTGGTGATGCCCCGCTGCGCGAGCAGGGCGGCCAGCTGGTCCACCGGCCTCAGCAGGTTGACCACCCCATTGCGCTCCTCGGACAGGGACTTCGCGGGAAGGTTCACCGCGCCAGCGATGTGGTTCTGCGCGTAGGCCTCGGGCTCGCGGGCGTCCACAAAAAGGGCGTCCGGCACGCGGACGGCGTCACCCGTGGGCGCGGCGAGGCCGAGGGGATGGCCCAGATACTCCGGCTGTTCGGCGGGGGCGGGCGTTTCCACGGGGGCTTCAGCCGTCTCTAGGGCGGCGGGCGTCTCGGCAGCCGCCGGTTCGGCGGGCGCGGCGGGGGCCGGTTCCGCGGGAACGGGGGGCTGTTCGGGCGCGGGCACCTCCACCGGCGCGGCCTCGACGGGCGTGGCGGGGACCGGCTCCACCGGAGCGGGGGGCTGTTCAGGCGCGGGAGCCTCCGTCGGCACAGCCTCGGCGGGCGCGGGGGGCGCCGCGACCTCCACAGGGGCCTCCTGGGCGGCGCACAGCCCCGCACAGAGCAGAAGGCTGACAAACAGAACGAAACGGGTCATGGACGGGATCTCCCAGAACGTTGTCCCAATATCATGCCATAAATGAATGGCGCGGGGACAGTTAAGAGTTCCCGTTCTCCTTTCCCTTCTCCTGGAAAAGGGCCGCATTCAGGCGCTTCCAGGCGCCCATGGACCGGGTCAGGTGGTCCCGGGCGTCCCCGCCGATGCCCCAGCACTGGAGGCCCACAGGCCCCTTGTAGCCGAGTTCGGCCAGGGTGCGCAGGACTTGGGAGACGTCGTAGGAGCCCTTGTCGAGGGGTTGGAGCCAGTCGCCCGTACCCGCATGAATCGCCTCGGCGCGGTCGGCGCCGTTGATGCTGACGGCCCGCAGGAGGGGCATCGCCGATTCCAGCACGGGGCGGAGATTCTCCTCCTTGTCCACCTTGAGCCAGTGGCACAGGTTGAACATGACCCCCACGTTGGGCCGGTCCGCCTTCTCCGCGAGACGCACGGCGTCCGACACCTTTTCCACCCAGTCGTTGGCGTGCGGGTACAAAAGGACCTCCGTGCCGGAGGGCTTTGCCAGATCGGCGATCTCCCGCACAATGTCCACGCCGCGCGCGTCGCCCGCCGTGTCGGAGGGCGCCATGCCCTGCATGAGCAGGCAAAGCTGCACCCCGCGGCCCGTGAGGAGCGGCAGAATGGCCTCCAGTTTCTCCCGGTCGTAGGGCGGGGTTCCCTCCTTCATGGACACCTGCATGGTGATCTGGAAGAGTCTCAGCCCGGCGGCGTCAAGACTCTCCAGGCGCTCCCTGACGTTGTCGAGCCAGAGGTGCCCGACCCCGCCATAGCCCAGCTCCTTCAGGAGGGCCGCCTGCTCGGGCAGCGTCCGCTTGGCGCTGTCGTGCGTGTCGATGCAGTAGGCGAAAAACGGAAAGGGCGACGCGGCGGCACCGTCCGCGGGGGCCGCGAGGGCCGCGGCGAACACGGCGCAGAAGGCCAGGGAGAGGGACATGGGGAGACCTCCTGCTTAGACGGCCGGGGCGCGCCAGGGGCGGGTGCGCTGCACCCCCGCGAGCACCTTGCGCGCGATGGCCACGTCCTTTTCGATCTCGAAGTCAAACATGCCGGCGAGGGAGAAGTCTGCGCCGTTGTTGAAAACGTACTGGAAAGCGTCTTCCGGGGGGATGGCGCCGGCCGCCATGACCTTGAAGGCGATCCACGGCTTCTCGACGTCCTTCATGACCTCGATCACCTCGTTCGGGTCCTTGCACCAGTACCCCGGAATCTCGCTGTGCGGCCCCGTGATCTCCTCGGGTCTCGGGGCGGTGGGGTAATTGTGGTGGTGGAAGGTCTTGATGTAGAAGTCGGCGGGGATCTTGTGCTTCTCGCACAGGCGGATGACCTCGATGTCGTGCGCGCCGACGCCGGAGGGCAT
>JAKPUV010000370.1 GCA_029554925.1 Candidatus Hydrogenedentota bacterium
CTTGCTGACCGGATGCTCCGCGACCATCTCCACGTCGCCCTTGAGGAAGAGGATGCGCTCGGCCAGCCGCTCGATGTGCAGCATCTCCTCGATGGCCGTGCGCTTGAACAGGTTGGCGAGCAGGTCGTAGCCCTGGTCGTCGCAGTGGAAGTGGAAGTACATGTACTGGTGGACGGCCGACAGCTCGTCCGCCACCGCCTTGTTCATTAAAGCAATGCTGTTCTCGTGACGCGCCATGACTGTATCCTCCTGGTTAAAGGTGCACTCCGCACCAAGATAGCACCCCACCCCGCCGGAAAACAAACGCCCGGCGCGGCAGGGGCCGCATCGCCTCCGTTACGGTCGCTCGAAAACAGCTGGAGGCTCTATCATCCCCAGGCGGTGGGCAAGCATGAAGTGCAGCCTCATAAGGACTGGGTGACGCGGTCCGGAGGTGTTGCGCGCGAATTTAACCATTGCATCCACCGCCTGATCGTCGTCATATCCGATTTCGGCCAGTGACCAGAGCGCGATGAACCTGGGGTCAAACCCGTTCACGCGCCGTCCCATGTCAAACGGGATGTCCGGCTGCATCATTTCGGTCAAGGCGGGAATCGCCCGCGCCGCGTCTTTTCCAAAGGACTGCAGCGCATACGCCGCGTTTTTGCTGCGTTCCGGGTTCGACAGGGCCTCCAGGAGACACGCAAGCAGCTCTTCCTTGGGGATGTCCGCCTCGAGCATGAACGAGAGGTGGGTGGCATCGTCCCTTTGCCACAGCGTGTCAAACAGCCTGTCTTTGACCGGCTTCACGGAGATTCCCCCGAGAAGCACCGCCTTCTTCGCCTGCGCTGCGACACCATAATCCCCGCTGAAAACAAGGTCAAGCAGTTCGCCGGGGCAATAGGCCCCGTATTTGGCCAGCGCGGACTCGAAATCCGACGGCGGAGGTGGGGGGGCGCCGCCATGGGATGTTGGTTCGGGGGCGAAATCGGTAACTCCCCTTCTGAGCTGCCCAACCAGAAGGCGCCCCACGGCGGGAAGCTCCTTTTTCGAGAACCGGACATGACGAGATGCGGCAATGGCTGTGCGGGCCACAAACTCGTCCTGGTCGGCGAGGACTGTCAGGAACGCCGCGCGCACGCGTTTGTCCGCGGGGGAGATGGCGGGCAGCGCCTCAACAGCCGATATGCGCACCCACTTTTCCGGGGAAGCGACGGCGGGAATCCCCGTAGTTGCCTTCAAGCGCAGCCCCACGGCGCCGGACTCTGCAAGGGCGACAATCTTGTCGAGGAAGCGTTTGGATTCTCCCCCTCCTTTTCCGAGGGCTTCCACGGCCGACCTAACCACCCGGGGGTTGTCTGACTCCAGCCCCTCCGCGGCGATGCGCAGCCATTTTCCGCCGATGACGGCAAGGACAACGGACAGCCGGTCAGCGAGCGGGGATACGGCGGCTTCCGGGGTACGCAGCCGCTCCCGGTAACGCTCCGCGATCAGCGCGGCCGCCGAGGCGCTGGCCTTCCCCTGGGCGGTCAGCGTTTCCTCGAAAGGGCTGTAGCTGATTTCTGTTACTTCCCTTGCCAGATAACTGTCCAGAAGCGCGAGAACCGCCCTGTCGTCCCGGGGAAGCACCTTGGCGAGCGCCGACGCGGCGGCGCACTGAATCCCGTAGTTCCCGCTCTTCAACACAGACAGAAGTTCCGGCGCGGCGTCGGCGGCCGCATCGCCCATTTCGCCGATCTGACGGATGGCGGAAATCTGAAGCGGCGAGTCGTCCTTCTGGCAGAGCCCCCGAAGGACGTCCAGGGTGATCAGCCCTTCGAAGACCTCCCCCTGGAGCATCTCAAAGGCCTCCCTGCACACCTGCCCATCGGAGGAGTACAGTGCCTTGAGCAAATGGGGGGCCGCCGGCCGGGCACGTGGCCCCATCTCTTTCAGGTACCGCGCGGCGGACCGGCTGAAATACTCATCCTTGGATTCCAGGAGTTCCGCAATGGCAAGCACATAGGCCTCCTGCGGTCCGCGGGTTTGAGCGTCCTCCGGCGTCGGGCCGGTTCCCGCGATGCGGCACAGTGTCTCCGTCGCCTCCGGAAACAGACCCAACCCGTCCTCACCCGCAGCGCTCACCTGGTCGAGCGCATACCCTTGAATCCAGGAAACGGAAGACGCCAGCATGGCGGACACATGGGCGCGCCGCTGTTCCCCATGGATTGGAAGGTACACGATGGCGAACTTGTGCAGAGCCTTTTCGGCGGTCTCACCCAAGACCGCAATGCTACGAGCATAGTCGAGGAACTCCGCCGGGAGGGTGACATCCTCCGGAGCTGCCACCGGACGGTCCGCGTTCTCAATGCTCCAGGCCAATCCCGCGACCACACTGACCTGAACGCGCCTGCTGGGGTCGTTCAGGGCCTCCAGCAGTGCCGGCCGGATCCGTTCCGGGGGGAGGTCGGTCATGCACAGGGCAAAACCAAGCGTCATCCGAACCACTTCCGGACCGTTTTTCAACGCATCGAGGCATGCGGGAAGCGCGGCCTCCACGCACGCCGCAGCCCGGGGCGTCTTGAACAGGGGGGCACAGAGGCCGTCACAGACTGCCTCAACAGCCGTCTGCCGTACCCTCTTGTCTGGGTCGCACAGCATGGAAAACGCAAGGGGGGCGGTGTCCGGGCCCAAATAGAGGAGGTCCCTGACCAGCGAGTGCACAAGAGAGTATTTGCCCTCCCCCGAAGCCTGTTTGTATTCCTCCACCAGCATCCGAACCACCTCCTGAAGGGGGGGAAGTAGCGTCGGCATCTCCGCCGGGACATCCAACTGGACGGACGGGCAGTCGGCGAATTCTAGAAGCGAATAATCGTAGGGGAGATAGTATCGCGGGATGGTGGAATGGCCCTGCGCCCAGCCGCAGCAAAGAAGCAACGCGGCCAACGACCCCATCCAAGAACGTACCGCGCGCATAACATGCCTCCGATCCGCGAGGGACGGTTTTCACTGGGGGAAGAACACGCGGTCTATTCTGTCACGGGAGGCGGCGGGCAGTCCAGCCTTCGCGAGCGCCGCGCATCGCGCTGACGCCGGACACCAGACACCCGTCGGACCGGTCGGACTTGTCGGACCGGTCCGACGGGCGAACAAAAGGCTGGGTTGCTGGGCTCCCGCCTACGCACCCTTTTCCTGGAGGCGGATGAGGTTGAGGGCGCCGCCGGCCTTGTACCAGGCGATCTGGGCCTCGTTGTAGGTGTGGTTGACCGGGAACCGGTCCTCCGTGCCATCGGCGTGGCGGAGGACGACGGTCAGCGGGGCGCCGGGGGTGAAGGCGTCAAGGCCGAGCACGTCCACGGTGTCGTCCTCGCGGATCCTGTCGTAGTCCGCCGGGTCGGCGAAGGTGACGGCGAGCATGCCCTGCTTCTTGAGGTTGGTCTCGTGGATGCGGGCGAAGCTGCGCACCAGGACGACGCGGACGCCGAGGTGGCGGGGCTCCATGGCGGCGTGCTCACGGGACGAGCCCTCGCCGTAGTTCTCGTCGCCGACGACGACGGAGCCCGCGCCCGCGGCCTTGTAGGCGCGGGCGGTGGCGGGCACCTCGCCGTATTCGCCGGTGAGCTGGTTCTTGACGCAGTTGGCCTTGTCGTTGAAGGCGTTGACCGCGCCGATGAAGCAGTTGTTGGAGATGTTGTCGAGGTGGCCGCGGTACTTGAGCCACGGGCCGGCCATGGAGATGTGGTCGGTGGTGCACTTGCCCTTGGCCTTGAGCAGGAGCCGCAGGCCGCGCAGGTCGCCGCCGTTGGGCGGGAAGGGCTCCAGGAGCTGGAGCCGGTCGGAGTCGGGCCGCACGGCGACCTCGACCTTCGCGCTGTCGGCGGCGGGGGCCACATAGCCGGGGTCGTCGCAGGAGAAGCCCTTCGCGGGCAGCTCGTCGCCCTTCGGCGGGTCGAGCTTCACGCGGGCGCCGTCGGCGGCCTCCACGGTGTCGGTCAGGGGGTTGAAGCCGAGGTCCCCGGCGACGGCCAGGGCGGTGACGATCTCCGGCGACGCCACGAAGGCGTGGGTCTTGGGGTTGCCGTCGTTGCGCTTGGCGAAGTTGCGGTTGAACGAGGTGACGATGGTGTTGGGCTCGTCGGCCGCGCCGGTGCGGTGGCGGGCCCACTGGCCGATGCACGGCCCGCAGGCGTTGGCCAGCACGACGCCGCCGATGGCGGCGAAGTCGTCCAGCAGCCCGTCGCGCTCCAGGGTGTGGCGGACCTGCTCGGAGCCGGGGGTGATGGTGAACTCGGCCTTCGCCTTGATGCCCAGCGCCCTGGCCTGGCGGGCGATGGAGGCGCAGCGGGCCATGTCCTCGTAGGAGGAGTTGGTGCAGGAGCCGATGAGGGCGACCTCGACCCGCTCCGGCCAGCCCTTCTCCTTCGCCGCGCCGCGCATCTCCGAAACGGGCGTGGCGAGGTCGGGCGTGAAGGGGCCGTTCAGGTGGGGCTCCAGGGCGTCGAGGTCTATCTCGATGACCTGGTCATAGAACCTCCCGGGGTGCTCCACGACCTCGGGGTCGGGCCGCAGGTTGGCGCGCTCGGCGTTGGCCGCGCGGGCCACCTCGGGGCGGCCCGTGGACTCCAGATAGCGGGCCATGGCGTCGTCAAAGGCGAAGAGCGAGGTCGTGGCGCCGATCTCCGCGCCCATGTTGCAGACCGTGCCCTTGCCGGTGCAGGAGAGGGAGTCCGCGCCCTCGCCGAAATATTCGACGACGGCGCCGGTGCCGCCCTTGACCGTGAGGATGCCCGCGACCTTGAGGATGATGTCCTTGGCCGACGCCCAGCCGTTGAGCCGGCCGCGCAGGCGCACGCCGATGATCTTCGGGAACTTCAGCTCCCACGGCATGCCCGCCATGACGTCCACGGCGTCCGCGCCGCCGACGCCCACCGCCGCCATGCCCAGTCCGCCCGCGTTGGGCGTGTGGGAGTCCGTGCCGATCATCATGCCGCCGGGGAAGGCGTAGTTCTCCAGCACGACCTGGTGGATGATGCCCGCGCCGGGCTTCCAGAAGCCGATGCCGTACTTGTTCGAGACGGAGGCCAGGAAGTCGTAGACCTCCCTGTTCGTCACGAGCGCCTCGGCGAGGTCCGCCGCCGCGCCCTCGCGCGCCTGGATCAGGTGGTCGCAGTGGACCGTGGACGGCACGGCGGCCCGGGTCCGGCCCGCGCACATGAACTGGAGCAGGGCCATCTGGGCGGTGGCGTCCTGCATGGCGACCCGGTCCGGGGCGAAGTCCACGTAGTCCTTCCCGCGGGCGTATTCGCGGGTCGGGGTGCCCTCCCACAGATGGCCGTAGAGGATCTTCTCCGCGAGCGTCATGGGCCGCCCGAGCACCTTGCGCGCCGCCGCCACCCGCCCGTCCAGCCGGGCATACACCGACAAAATCATGTCCAGATCGAAAAGCATGGCTCTTACCCTCGTGTTGGCCCGCCCGCGGGCCCGATCCATGACCGTCCTCCGGGGAAACCCCCGGTCCGCCCCGCGCCATTCCCCGTATTCGGCCTTAAATAGTAGCACACGGGCCCCGCCCCCGGCGATGGCGTGACGCGGCGCGGGGCGATGTGGAATAATGCGGGACCGGCGGCCGCCGCGGGCCGCCTTCCCGCACACCCGGAGCCCCGCCATGAGATTCCCCCCTGCCGCCGCCCTTGTGCTTGCCGCCGTTCTCGCCGCCCCGGCCGCGCCCGCGCTGGACCGCGCGGTGTTCACCCCCGTCTTCCGCGGCGGGGGGGATCCGGTGCAGCCGGCCTGCGCGCTGCTGAACCCGGAGGCGTGCCCCGTGGCGGAGGCCGCGGGAACCGCCGTCCGCCGGGGCCCGGAAAGCGCCGACCCCTACGTCTTCGCCGAGTGGCGGTTCCGCCTGGCCCCGCCCGCCGCGGGCGCCGACCGCCGGTTCACTCTGTGCATTGTCCACCCCGACACGGGCGCCGGGGTCATCCAGCCGCGCCTGCTGACGGACGCCTCCTTCAACGGGACCTATGCGGGCCCCGCGAAGTCCGCCTCGTTCACCTGTGTGAACACGGGCCAAGCCCGCGAGGCGTGGTTTGAGTTTGTCCTGCCGGAGACCCCGTGGCCGGCGGACACCGCCCTCCCCTCCCTGACCGTCACGGGCCTTCCCTTCCTGGCGGAGCTGCGCGTGGGCCCGCCGCTGGCGGACGCCGACTGGGCGGAGATCCGCGCGGGCCTGCCGGTGAACGTGCGGCCCATGGTCACGCTGAAGCGGCCCATGGAGCTGACCACCACGGCGGGCATCGCCGTGACGGACCAAAACGCCGCCACGCTGCCGGGCACACTGGAGCAGCTCGCAGAATACGCGCCCCTGGCGAAGGCGCTGGGATTCACGTCCATCGAGACCTATGTCCTCTGGCGGACCGTGGAGCCGGAGGCGGAGGGGCGCTTCGACTTCAGCTATTACGACGCCGTCGTGGACACCCTCACGCGCCACGGGCTGAAATGGTTCCCCCTGCTTGTCGTCGGGTCGGCCTACTCCCTGCCGGACTGGTTCGCGGAGAGCCCCGAGAACGTGGGCTTCGTCTGCCTGGAGCACGGCCTGTCCAACCCCATCCAGAGCATCTGGAGCCCCCACCACCGGCGGCATGTGGAGCGGGTACTGGGCGCGCTCGGCGCGCACTACGATGGCAGGGGCGTGCTGGAGGCGGTGCGGCTGGGGCCGAGCGGGAACTTCGGCGAGTCGCAGTACCCCGCCGGGGGCAACTGGGGCCTCCGGGGCCAGGCCATGCACATCCACATCGGCTGGTGGGCCGGGGACGAACACGCCCGCGCCGACTTCCGCCGCTGGCTCCGGGAGAAGTACGGCGACATCGCCGCGCTGAACGCCGCCTGGAACGGCGCGAAACACGCGGATTTCGACAGCGTAACCGCCGAACTGCCCCAGGTCATGGCGTCGCGCCGGGAGCGGCTGGATTTCACGGCGTGGTACACCGACTCCATGTCCGACTGGTGCGAGTGGTGGGCCCGCGAGACGCGCAGACATTTCCCGAACACCCTCCTGTACCAGTCGGCGGGCGGGTGGGGTTTCCGCGAGGCGGGCACGGACTACGCCGCCCAGACGAAGAGCATGGTGCCCCTCGGCGGCGGCGTGCGCCTGACCAACGAGACGGACAGCTTCGAGCAGGACTTCTACGCGACGCGCATGGCCATGAGCGCCGCCCGCCTCTACGGCGCGCGCATCGGGTCGGAGCCCGCCAGCTCGCACACCGCCCGCGGCGTCGCGGGGCGCCTCTTCAACCTCCTCTCCGTGAACGGCGACCACTTCTTCACCTACCAGGGCAACATCATGAACCAGCCCC
>JAKPUV010000371.1 GCA_029554925.1 Candidatus Hydrogenedentota bacterium
CGGACCCGGAGTACCAGGACATCGCCATGCTCTACACCCCCGTGTGGAACGGGTTTGTGGAGGGGCCCACCTGGGGCGCGTGGTGGATCCAGAACAGCTACGGCCCCACCTACTGCGCGCTGCCGTTCTTCACGGAGCCGCTCACCACGTTCCTGCAAAACGCGCAGGACCTGTGGTTCTCCCACATCGGCGACGGAAAGACGGCGGGGGAGAAGGGGTGGGTCGGGCCGGACGGCTGCCTCTGCGACGCGGCGTCGCCGACACTGGTCTACCACAAGCAGGGTGACGGGCGCATTGACATTCACGACTGGGGCATGGAGTTCACGGCGGCCGGCGTGGTCATGCAGGCGGAGCTGCTGCTCATCAGCCGGGACGCCGCCGCGGCCTCGCGTTATCTGCCCCTGCTGGAGCGCAGCGCCAATTTCATCGAGACGCGCCGGGACCCGGAGAACGACCTCTTTCTCGCGGGGCCGGCGGGCAACCTGCTGGCGCCCAGCCACGCGGGCTGGAAGAAGCCCGACGGCACCTACGGCATGTCCTACCTCACGGGCCTGTCGGTGACGTACATTGCGGCGCTTGACCGGCTGGTGGAACTGGAGAAACTGGCGGGGAACGCGGAGAAGGCGGCGCTGTACGCGGGCCGCCGCGATTCGGCGCGGAAGGGACTCGCGCGGATGGAGACGGACGAGGGGTATTTCATCAAGTCCCTGGACCCCGACGGCACGCGCCACGGCGTCTACGGCGCGGAGAAGCACGGCTACTTCGAGGCCGTCTGCAACCACGACGCCATGGCGTTCAATGTGGTGGACGACGCGCAGGCGCGAAAAATCTACGGGAAGATCGCGTCCATCCCCGGGCTGCGCCCGCATGACGTCATCATCACCAACTATCCCGGGCTCGACGACATGTACACGGAGCCCAAGGACTGGCTGTGGTCCTTCGGCACCTGGGTGAACGGCGGCCACTGGACCACGGCCGAGGCGCGCATGATCCTGGGGTACTGCCGCGTGGGGGCGCACGACGACGCGCGGCGCGCGGTCAAGCACCTGCTCGGCTTCGCCAGGCGGTGGCGCACCGACAACCCCCTGGTGGACTTCGGCAACAAGGAGTACCAGCCCAAGGAGCCAATCAACTGCGTCTACGACAACTGGGGCGCGCCCGCCGCGCTGATCCGGGGCCTGTTCGAGTACCTTTACCGCGCCGACGGGCTGGAACTGCGCCCGCACCTTCCCGCGGGGATCACGGAGCTCGACCAGCGCTTCCCCATTCGCTTCGGCGCGAAGCGCCTGTTTCTTTCCTCCACCGGAACCGGCCCCGTGACCGGCGTGCTCGTCAACGGCGCCCCCTGGAGATCCTTCGATGGTGGGTCGGTGTTCCTGGACCACGCCTCCACGCCGGACACGGCGCATGTGCAGATCCTGCTGGGCGGCGCCGAGGCGCGCGCCGTGCCGGATGCGACGCCGCCCGCCGCACCATCGCCCGACCTGCCCGCGGACCTGGAGCCGTTCCGCGCGTTTCAGGCCCGCCTGCGGGAGGCCGGTCTCGGCGGGAGCTACGAGGCCGCCCACGCGGGGCTTATTCTGGATCATCTCGCGGCGGCGGCCGCGCGCCGGGAGATGCTCGAATCCGGAACGCTGGAAAGACTGCCCGGGGCGTCCCAGGCCGCCGCGGACCAGGCCTACACCGACACCGTCAACAAACTGGCGGAGGGGTTGCGGGGCGTCCTGAAGGCCCATGAGTCCTCCCCCGACGAAGGCAAGAGGCGGATCGCGTCCCTG
>JAKPUV010000380.1 GCA_029554925.1 Candidatus Hydrogenedentota bacterium
CCCGCGAGCCCGCCGAACTCCGCGACCGCCTCATCCCCCTCGGCATCACCGCCATGAGCGCCGGGTCCAGCACCCGCCCCGGCGGCTACGCCGCCGCCGACACCGGCGTCCTCGAACAGTTCGCCGTCGAGGACACCCGCAGCCCCGCCGAAGTCGTCGAAGTCATCCGCCGCGCCGGATACGACCCCGTCTGGAAGGATTTTGACACGGCGTTCATGGGGTAAGGGAGGTGTTTTTGGCTGCGGCCCCCGACGCGGCCTTATGCGGACGGCGCCCACGTGTGGGAATAGGTCTTCCCGTCCTCTTCCCGGTTGCCCGCAAAGGCCCGGAGCGTGAGGTCCATGCCGTCCTTCCGGAAGACCGCCTCGACCCAGCCGATGGGCTGTTTCGGGTCGCGGATGTGCGCCGTGGTCGGCAGGCCGATGACGGACACGCCCTGGCGCTCCCGCCGGGTCCACGCGTGGGCGTGGCCGTGAAACACCGCCTTCACCCGGGGGTGCGCCGCGAGCAGGTCGAAGAGCAGCTCCGTGTCCAGCAGGTCGTTGTCGCCGTCCCCCAGGGTGTGGTGGAACATGAGGACCGCCGGCCGGTCCGCATGTCCGGCGAGATAGGCGTTCAGCCATTCCCGCTGGACCTTGCCGAGCAGCCCGCCCCGCTGGCGAACGTAGAACAGGGAGTCGAGCAGCAGGATGCGGACATGGCGGTGCTCGACCACCGTGACCTGCTTGTCCTGTACGGGCTGCGCCTCCCCTTTCAGGTTTTTGAAGGCGGCGCGGAAGTTGTCCCGGTTGTCATGGTTTCCCAGACAGAAATGAACGGGCATGGCGTCGGACAACGGCTTGGTCAGTTCCAGGACCACCTCGTAGTCCGCCGCCGTCCCCTCATGGCGCGTCAGGTCGCCCGCCACGATGAGCCCGTCGGGTTTGGCCGCGAGAATGTCGGGCGTCACCTGGATGAGCTGGCGGCACGCGTCATACCCGCCCGAACCGGGAAGCCGGTCCGCGGGCAGGTGGATGTCCGACAGGAGCGCCAGCCGCAGATCGCCGCCGCCCTCCCCCGCCAGGGCGTCGCCAACCACAAACACGGCGGCGCCCAGCAGGTTGGCCTTGAGAAAAGTCCGGCGGCTGACATCGCATCCAAGCTGCACAGGCATGAGGGAAGACTCCTTTCACGCGGTTGGTGGACTCAGAATAGGGCATCATGGACGCCCTGCACAAGACCGCCCTCCGGAGCAACGGAAGAAACCCGCGCGCACCCAAGCTCTGGCGAGAACGAGATGGCATCGCTGCACTGCTAGTGAAGTAGACATATTCTTCCGCGCCCCAAGCTGCAGGTTACTCTCTGCAAAACGTGAAAATGGCCGAAAGCGAAAATCTTGGGCATCCCGGAGGGATGCAGGACATTAGCCGGTGGTTGAGCGAAGCGATACCACCGGACAGCAGCCCCCCCATTTCTTCAAGAACCCCGGCAGGGGTTCAGGACAAGTCGGTTCCCGTTGGCCCCGGAGTCCCGCACCCCTGCCGGGGTACCAGAAAGGAAGCGGGGGCGCCCGTTCCCGGTGGTGTCGCTTCGCTCAACCACCGGCTAATGGCCCTCACCCCTCCGGGGTGAAGAGGAAAAGGGCACCCGTATCCATAGCTTCATGGGCAGAATGCCCGCCCACGGCGGTCAGGGGCTCGCCATGACGCATTGACGACGGTCCTGGCGCAAGACGGCCGTCCAACCCGTCATCGCGAGGGAGCGAAGCGACCGAAGCGATCTCGTTCCCGGAACGCCGCAAAACCACGCTGCCACGTATTGGGCAAGCCGGGCCAGTGGCGGCATTTCCCCCGGCGGGGCTTCGGGCGTATAATGCCCCCGGGTCCGCCGTTCGGGATTTCCCCGGGACAGCGGCGGGACACCGGAGGATTGCGTGATGAAGGGATTCGGGATGTGGGCTTTTCTGGCTGTGGCGCTGTGTCTGACCGGCGCGGTGTCGGTGCATGCGCAGGAGGCGGCTCCGGCCCCCGCGGAGGCGGCGCCGCCGATCGAGGCAACGACCGCGGAGGCCGCGCCCGCAGAAGCCCCCGCCGAGGCGGCGGCCGCACCGCTCCCCTCGACGGAGGAACTGCTGGGGCTGAAAGTGGCGGAGTCGTTCACGGGGGCGGTGGCAACGATGACGAGCGCGGACAAGTACCAAGTGCTGAAGGAGGGGACGCCGGTGGATGTGCGGCTGTACGGCGCGGACGCGCCGGAGCCGGGCCAGCCGATGGCGGAGGAGGCGAAGGCGGCGGCGGTGGCGGCGATCGCCGGGAACCCGGTGCGGGTGGACGTGCTGACG
>JAKPUV010000384.1 GCA_029554925.1 Candidatus Hydrogenedentota bacterium
GCCTTCGCCGCCACGTCGCCCGTGAGGCGCGCGCAGCGCTCGGAACGCTCCGGGGTGCCGCTGCCCAGATCGGCCGCCTTGCACCAGCGGGTCACGGACAAATGGCACAGGTTGTCCCCGGCGACGCTCTGCGGCAGCGCGGTCCGGATGGTGTACGGGTCGTCCTCAAAGTATCCCCCGTCCGCGGCGTAGCCGTTGCTGGTGTCCGTCGGGAGCACGGCGACGGCATACCAGCTCATCAGCTCGCTCATGACCTCCTCGGTGGTCTTCTTGTCGCACACCAGGTTGACGGCCGCGCCGCAGCCGTTCAGCGCGCCGCACAGGGAGCCAAACCCGGCCACGCCGCCGCCGCCGTAGCCCATCATGCCGCAGGGGACCTTGTCAAAGGGATGGCCTGCGGCGTCGGCCAGCGCGCCGACGATCGCCGAGAAGGCCCCCTCGCAACAGTGGCCCTTGGAATAGTGGCGGTGTGCCCGCTTCCGGATGTCCTCCGGATCCAGGGGGGTGTATGACCAGGGCAGGGGCGGCATCGCCGGTTCGGACACCGGCGCAGGGGGAGCCTCCGCCGAGGCCTTGCCGACCACCAGGCCACCCAGCCCCGCGGCCCCCAGAACGCCCGTGTGAATGCCCAACTTTCCCAAAAACTGACGACGGTCGGAAGACTGCATGGGTGCTCCTTGGATGCCAATCCAGCGGCGGCGCGTCTGCCTCAATGCGCCTGAAACCCCGGCCATTCGCGGGGCCTCCCGCCGCAACCTAATGAGAACACCTCCAATTTAGCACAGACACGGCCCCTGGCGTAAAGTGTTTCACTCTTCCGGGATTTCCGGAAAAGACAGACGCCTTCACCGGCGGAATGCGCCTCCCCCAGCAACTGGGACGGTCACGCCGTGCAAGAAAGAGGGCGCGGCAAGCGGCGCCCCTACGGGAGGGCGCCCTGGTGTCTTCGTGAAAGCCCAAGGTGCGCGCATGTAGGGGCGCCGCTTGCCGCGCCCCGGTGCGGACACGAAGGCGGCCGCCTATCCGTCTTCCTTCCCCATCGGTGTTCATCACCGTTCATCGGTGGTTCGGTCCGTTTGTCCGGAAGCTGGGGCCGGGAGTATGATTCCGGCATGGAATACTGCATCGAAACGGAGGCCCTGACGAAGCTGTACGGAGAGTTCCGCGCGGTGGACGGATTGTGCCTGCGCGTGGAGAAGGGGTGCTTCTACGGGTTTCTGGGGCCGAACGGGGCGGGGAAGTCCACGACGATCAAGATGCTGACGGGGATCACGCTGCCGAGTTCGGGGTCGGCGCGGCTGCTGGGGCTGGACCTGGCGCGGCGCGGGCTGGAGATCAAGCGGCGGATCGGCGTGGTGCCGGAGGATTTGGGGCTGTTCGACCACCTGACGGCGCGGGAGTATCTGGGGTTTATCGGCCGGATGCACGGACTCCCGAAGGAGGTGGTTCTGCGGCGTTCGGGGGAGCTGCTGGAGCTGCTGGGGCTGGCGGAGGCGGAGACGACGCTGACGTTGGAGTATTCGCACGGGATGCGGAAGAAGCTGGCGTTCGCGGCGGCGATCCTGCACGACCCGGAGCTGCTGTTCCTCGACGAGCCCTTTGAGGGGATTGACGCGATCTCGTCGCGGACGATCCGGCAGGTGCTGGACCAGATCCGGCGGCGGGGCGCCTCGATCTTTCTGACGTCGCACATCCTGGAGATCGTGGAGCGGCTCTGCACGCATGTGGGGATCATCCAGTCGGGGCGCCTCGTGAGCCAGGGCACGCTGGAGGCGTTGACGCGCGACCGGTCGCTGGAGGAGGCTTTTCTGGCGGCGGCGAACACGTCCCCGGACGGGCCGGCGGGCCTGTCCTGGCTGGGGGCGTGATGCTCGCACGGCAGGCCGCGGCGCTGGTCGCCCTCCGGTGGCGGCTTTTCCTGCGCGCGTGGACCTTCAAGAAGACGGTCGGCTCGGCCGTCGTCTTCCTGTTCTACGCCACCCTGGTGATCTTTCTGTCGGGGCTGGCCACCGTGGGGCTGTACGCCCTGGCGGCGCACGGCCTGAACAAGGCGGACAGTCCGGCCGCGTGGCTGGCGCTCATGGACATTCCGGCGGGGCTCTTCCTCCTGCTGTGGCTGTGGGGCCTGCTGATGGAGCTCCAGCGGTCGGACCTGCTCGACTTTAAGAAGTTCATGCATCTGCCCGTGTCCCCCGGCATGATCCACGGCATCAACTTCACGGCCTCGCTGGCGGGGCCGCTGGCGCTGGGGTCCGTTCCCCCGGTGCTGGGGCTGCTGGCGGGGCTGGCGCACCGGCACGGCTGGGGGGGGGTCGCGCCGTCGGCGGCGGTGGCCGCCGGGTTCATCGTGATGCTGGAGGCCTGGGCGCACTATTTCCGGGGGTGGATGGCCCTCGTGATGGAGGACAAACGGAAGCGCCAGCTCGTGCTCGCCCTGCTGCCGCTGCTCTTCGTGCTGCTGGCGCAGCTTCCCAGCGTGCTTTCGCACCTGCTGCGCGAGGGTTTGGACCCGGAGGACACGGCGCGCCTGATGGCGGGCGGGGCGGGCTGGTGGTTTGAGCGGGCGCACGCCGTGGTGCCCCTGGGGTGGGCGTCCCTGGGCCTGCGGGCGGCGGCGGACGGCAACACGGCCGGGGTGCTGGCCGTGGTGGCGATGCAGGGCCTGGCGACGGCGCTCGGGCTGGCGCTGGGGCTGCGGTCCACGCTGGCCTATTACGCCGGGGAGGCGTCGAACGGCAAGGCGGCCCGGAAGACGGCGGCAACGCCGGAGGCCCCGGACGCGCTGCCCGTCACGCTGCGCCCCGTTCCCGGCCTCAGCGCGCAGACCGCCGCGCTCACGCGCGCCTTCTTCCATTCAAGCCTGCGCCACCCCTCGATCCGCATCCAGCTCGTCATGCCCGTTTGCGTGGGCGCGCTGCTGTTCGCCATGTACCAGAGCGGGGCCTACGGTGACCTGGGCGACGGGCGGGCCTGGATGCCCACCGTCCTGATCGTGTGGCCCTTCCTCAATTTCGCCGTGCCCCTGCTCAACGTGTTCGGGGCCGACGGTGACGGGTTCCGCGGGCTCATGCTGCTGCCCGCGCCGCGGCGCGACTTCCTGCTGGCGAAGCACCTCGCTTTCCTGCCCTTCATGGCCGGGCTTTCGGGCCTCTTCTGCCTGGCGGGGGCGCTGCTGGCCGGCGGCGGCGCGGCGATGCTGGCCCTGTCGCTCGTGAATGTGGCCTATCTGTACCTGGGTTTCTGCGCCGTGAGCTGCTGGACGTCGGTGCTCCTGCCCTTCCGCATGGGGCGGAACCTCATGCGCGCCAAGGGCAACCGCACGGCCTTCTCCCTGACCGGACTCGTGTCCCTCGCGGTGACCGGCGCGCTCTTCACGCCGACGGGGCTCCTGCTCAACGGCCACGCGCGGGGGCTGGGGTTTGCGTCCGCGCTGGCGGTCTCGGCGGCTCTGGCGGCGGCGGCGGGCCTCGCCTACCGCTGGTGCCTCGTGCGTGCGGGCGACCTCCTGCACGCGCGCGAGACCGCCGTCCTGGAGGCTCTGCTTCGCCGCGACGAGGAGTAGGGGGGGAGGCGCGGCGCCATAAAACACCGCAGGGGGGCGGATCATTTCACTGGCGGGAAGGGCGCAGGAGGAGCCTCGCGCATCAGGGGATACTGTTTGCGGGCCTCGTCGCTTACGCGACGCCAATAGGCGAGTTCCTCTTCGCGCGTCATGTCCTTGGTCTCTTCATGGACGCGCAACGCCTCGCGGTCCTGCAGTTCCGCGCAGTCAAAGTCCTTTGAAACGCTATTCTTCATCGAACACAACCTCCGGAGGAGTGTGAATCGCTATGGGTCCATAGCCTTGCGTCTGGTTAACCCCATTATACAATGGAATCCTCCGGAAGTTAACGATGTGCTTGAAATTCCAGCTCACAATGGCGCGGCAGCCGCTTACTGTCGCCGCCGCGACATGCAGAGCGTCAGCCTGCCATTTTGGCGCAACGATTTGTGCCCGCAGGTAGGCGTCGCGAAGCGCGAAAGCCTCCTCCTCCATTTCCACGCGCTCCACAGACGGAGACAGTTCCGCAAAATAGCGCCTTACGGCCTCGGGTGCCCCCTGAAGCTCTCCCAGCACAACAGGCGACACGACAAGACACACCGCGCCCTCGCGGACCCGTGCAAAGAAGGGCTCGGACAGTTCTCTGAACTCGGGGTCCTGTGCTCCCCCGAAGACCGAAGTGTCCGCGTACACGCGTATCGGCTTTTGCATGGTCTCAGTCCTTTCCGTTTCGAAGCCGCGCAGCAGGCCCCCTTCCCACAGCCTCCACGCGGGGCCTCGCCGTTACTTTGGAACGACCGCCCAGCGTTCTCACAAGTATGGGGCACGTGTTGCTGCGGGGACAAGCACGCCTTCGGGGCGCCCAGGTTTCCAAGAGTGCCAGCGCAACGGTGCGCGGAGCCCTTCCCCTGATCGCCGGATAAGAGGTTGGCGAGCTGATTTTGGGTGGGCAGTGGTGCGTATTCATTGCTTGTGAAGCGTGTGGGGCGCCTTTTGCAGGGGCATATCCGTTTTTCCCGCGAGAGCAGGGCCCATTGTTCGTCTGT
>JAKPUV010000395.1 GCA_029554925.1 Candidatus Hydrogenedentota bacterium
AGGACTGCCATAGCCGTTGATCTCGCCGATGCGGTCCGTTCCCGGAACATACCCGTATCCGTTCGAGAACCACAGGTAGTTCTGCCAACTCGGGTCTTGAGGCCGCAGCGACTCGACGCCTGAAAGCCGTCCGATCTCTCCAAGCCTATTTCTTATTTTCAGTCAACTGTCTTGATTAAGCTTTTTTGCTCCGCAAAAAAGTGGGGGTGCCAGGGGTGAGAAAGAAGGGGGTGCGGGGGGAGGAAGGGAGGGGGAAGAGGGGGCCTCACGGCAGGGCCGTTGACGCCGCGGAAGAGGCGGCCGCCGCAGTCTCCCGCAGCCATTTGGCCGCGACCGCGTCCATGTGCGCGAAGAGCCTGCGCATGATGGCGGTGATCGCGACCTTGTAAGCCTTTCCGGACTTCCGGAGGTTCTGATAGGCGGCCTTCAGAACGGGGTTGTGCTTGATCGCCACCGTGGCCGGCATGAACAGTGCCCGCCTGACCTCCGCCCTCCCGCCGCTGATGAATGTCTTGCCTTTGTATCTCCCGCTGTCCCTGGTGAACGGGGCCAGTCCGGCGATGGCCGCCGACCTGCGCCGTCCCAGCGTCCCCAGCTCGGGCACCAGGGCGACTATTTTCGCCGCGCTCAGGACGCCGACCCCGGCTATCCCGGTGAGCGCGTCCGCGAGCCCCGCAAGCCGCGCGTCACCCTTCAGCGCCTCGGCGATCAGGCGGTCAAGCTTCTTGATCTTCCCGCGCAACTGGACAACTGTGGATTTCAGGACACTGCCGCCGTCGCCGCCTGAGGCTCCCTCCATCGTCCCGGAGAGCTGCACCACGCATTTCGTCAGCGCGTCGCGCGCGAGCACGAGCTTCCGTAGCGAGATCTCAGAGGCGCTGGGCGGGGGCGTCGGCCCGGGTTTCCTGGCCTCCGCGAACAGGCGGATCACGCGCGCGTCGATCGGGTCGGTCTTCGCGGACTCCGACATGGCCTCTGCGTAGCGCCTGACCTTCACGGGGTTCAGCACGCTCGCCGCTGCGCCGGCCCCGCAGCACTCGATGAACAGCGACTCGCTGTAGGGCCCCGTGGACTCGAAGCAGAA
>JAKPUV010000415.1 GCA_029554925.1 Candidatus Hydrogenedentota bacterium
GGCCGGGAGCGCCAGGCCGTGCGGTCCGTGCGCGCCGACGACAGCCGGGGCCGCCACACGACGACGAACCGCGAGCTGATCCCGCTGCCCGGGGGCGGCCTGATCATGGACACGCCCGGCATGCGCGAACTCCAGATATGGTCCGCCGACGACGACGGGCTGGAGACGGCCTTCGCCGATGTGGAGGCGTTGGCGGCGCGGTGCCGGTTTGCCGACTGCACGCACGAGAACGAGCCCGGGTGCGCGGTCCGCGCTGCGCTGGAGGACGGCACGCTGGACGGAGGCCGCTTCCGCAGCTACGAAAAACTGCGGCGGGAGATCCGGTACCAGGAGCTGCGCCAGGACCAGAGCGCGCGCCAGATCGAGAAGACCCGCTGGCGGGGCATCGCGAAGGAAATCCGCCGGATCGAGCGGGACAGGGGCTGGCGGTAGCCCGAGAACCGCACGGACGAACACGGACGGGCCCGGGGCTTTCCGACGAAGGGTTATCGCGGCGGCCCGTAGCGTAGGTCGAGGCGTTGGCGGGAACGAGATTGCCGCGCTTCGCTCGCAATGACCGCGGAAATGCGCGTCATTGCGAAGGCGCGCAGCGCCTGAAGCAACCTCGTTCCCGCCTTGGCGCCGGTTTTCCCGATGTCTTGTCCGCGGATCAGGGGCGGTGCGTCGTTTGTCATCCGTCCGTGTCTTGCATCGGACGGCGTGTTTTTGGTATTCTTCGCGCTGTCCCCGCGAAGTTTTGCGGGACGCGTGTCGCAGACAGCCGGTGGCCGCGAGGCCTTAAATACCCAGCCGAGACGCGGACTAGCGCCGCCCCCTGTGGGGCGGGCGGGTGGAGACGCCCGCGCAGAGCCAGAATGCCAAGTCCCCGCGCTGTCACCCACGGCGCGGGGATTTTTTACTTGGTGCGGCCGTTGCCGCGCCGCGCGCGCGAAAGCGCGGTTCTCTTGAAAGGAGGTGAATGCGTTTTGCCAACACAGCAGAAAATTGACGCCGTCGCCGAGATGACCCAGCGTTTGGAAGGCTGCCAGATTGCCGTCGCCGCAAAGTATGTGGGGATCAATGTGGCCCAGGCCTCCGAGCTGCGGAACCGTCTCCGGGCCGCCGGCATCGAGTTCAAGGTCTACAAGAACACGCTGGCCCGCCGGGCCCTGCGCTCGCAGGGGATGGAGGCCGCCGCGGACTTCATGGAGGGCCCCACGGCGTGGGCGTTCAGCAAGGACCCCGTCGCCCCGGCGAAGATCCTCAAGGAGTTCGGGAAAGAGGTCCAGTTCGTGTCCATGGTGGGCGGTGTGCTCGAGGGGAAGCCGGTCACGGCGGCCCAGCTCGACGCGCTTGCCAGCCTTCCGCCGCGCGAGCAGCTTATCGCCCAGGTCGTCGGGACCATGGCGATGCCGCTCCGCAACGCCGTCGGCGTGCTCGCCGCGCTGCCGCGGAACCTGGTCAACGTGCTCGACCAGATTCGTCAACAGAAGGAACAGGCCGCCTGACGCGGCGTTTGAGAACAGAAGAAACCACGGCCGCCCAGGGCGGCCCATGAGAGGAAAAGTTACCCATGTCTGAGAAGCTTGATGCGATTATCGAGAGCGTGGCCAGCCTGACCGTGCTCGAGCTGAGCGAGCTGGTGAAGGCCCTTGAGGACAAGTTCGGCGTGACGGCGGCCGCCCCCATGATGATGGGCGCGATGCCGATGGGCGGCGGCGCGGAAGCCGCGGCGGCCCCCGAGGAGCCCTCGTCCTACGACGTGATCCTGAAGGACTTCGGCGCGCAGAAGATCGGCGTGATCAAGGTCGTGAAGGACCTCGGCGGCCTGGGCCTGAAGGAAGCCAAGGACCTCGTCGAGAAGGCCCCGACGGCGATCAAGGAAGGCCTGACGAAGGAAGAGGCCGACAAGTTCAAGGCGTCCCTCGAAGAGGCCGGCGCCACGGTCGAGCTGAAGGGCAACGTCTGATCCCACGCCCCGCAAACACTGCGCCGCGCGCGGCCTTCCCGCCGCGCGCGGCGTTTTTTTGCCTTTGCCCGGGTCAGAGGGCCTGCCGGATCCAGGCCTTGAGCAGGCGCGTCTCCTTGTCGCTCAGGTTGAACTGCGCGCCGCTGCACAGGGTCAGCGTGTTCTGGATGAACAGGTCGGCGAGTTTTGCCGCCGTGTCCTGCGCCTTGCCGAGGCGGTGCCCGGCGAAGGTGATCCCGCGCACGATGAAGTTCACGGTCTGCCGCCCCACGGGGATGCCCGCCTCGCGGCACTTGTCGCGCACCCGCTTGGCCAGCTCGCTCATGCTCTCATACCCGGGCCCCGTCTCCTCCGCCATGGCGCGCAGAACAAACGCGTAGTCCTCCGGAAGCAGGAACGGGGTGTCCGTGAGCTGGCTGATCTTCCGGGCGAGGGGTTCCAGTTCGGGGTGCTTCGCCTTGAAGGTCTCCTCGTACTCCGGCAGGGCGTCCTTTGGCGGCGCGTGGCGCGCCGGGTCGTAGACGTGGCCCGGCGACGCGTTGGAAATCTCCAGCCCCGTCAGGTCCAGACCGGCGACGAACTGCTTGAAGGTGCTGTGGCCCGCCCAGGTGTCGCCCAGTTCCGGAAACTGCTGCCGGAACGCCGTCGCCAGCGTGGCCATGGCGACGGGTTCCTGCGCCGCGTCCACCAGCGCGCGCAAATGCTCCGAAAAAACGTCCCGGTCCCGTTTCGGGGCGGCGTCGGCGGACGGGGCCGCCGCGCGGGGCGCGGGCCGGCGCGCGGGGCCGGCCTCCGGGGCGGGGGGCTCCTGCGGGGCGGGTTTGGGCCGGACGGGTGCGGGCACGGCGCGCGGCCGCCGGGATTCCCCCGCCTGAAGCGCGGTGTCCACAAAGACGTCCTGATCCACGACAATGTCCGCCGCCGCGCGGTAGGCCGCCGCCGACGGGCCCACAGCCACGACCACGGTGCGCAGGTCCCACTTGCGCAGTTTGAGCAGAACGGGCGTGAAATCAGCGTCCGCGGAGAGAAGGATCACCTCCTCCGGCCGCACCTCGTAGTTCAGCAGTTCCAGAATGTCCAGCACCATGTGAACGTCCGCGCTTGTCTTCCCGTACGTCGTGAGGACGGGGCAGTCCACCGTTTCAAACCCGGCGCGGATGAAGTAGGGGCGGTAGTCGCCGAACTGTTTGGGGTTCAGGTAGCACCGCCGCACAAGCAGGCGGCGCGGATCCTGGGACGGGGCGCCCGCGTGCGGCGGCAGTGACTTTTCAAACCACTCCAGCCATTTCAGGGGCGCGGTGGCGAAGGACCGCGCCAGCGCTTCATCCTGCGCATTCAGGCCGATAAACACATTGTCGAAGTCAACAAAGATCGCGCTGCGCATGGATACTCCTCCGTCTCCCCCGCAGGTTGAAGCGGGGGACGGTCCCATCATAAGCCCGCGCCCGCCGTCCGCGCCACCCCGCAGGCCTGCAGGGGGCCGGGGGAAGCGGCCCCCTCCCATGCGTCCGTTTTTCTGAGGCGCATGCGTGACGCGGAAAGAACATGTTTCCGGTGCCGGACCGCAACTTCGCTACATGTTTGGCAGAGTTGTTGCGTCACAGTTGGCCGGATCCGGGGAAGATTTGCAGATTCCGCACGACGTCTGGAGCCGGACGACACGGGGTATTTGCTTACAGGACAGCGCTTTATGCGCATTTTGGACAGACACTTTCCGCGCCCTGGGGAAGAAGAAAAGGCTTGAAAAACGGGAAGAACTTGGGTATACTGGGTTTGGTACATGGCACTGTGCGCCATGGGCCCGGCATCACCAAATGTGTCTTTTGGGAGTCCGGAATTAATTGTTGTCAGGGCCGGAAGGCCTGGAACCAACCTGAAAAGGAGTCTGTCATGCGCAAGAAAGGATTCACACTCATCGAGCTGCTGGTCGTGATCGCGATCATCGGCATCCTGGCGGCAATTCTGCTGCCGGCTCTGGCGCGCGCCCGCGAGGCCGCCCGCCGCTCCTCCTGCCAGAACAACCTCAAGCAGTGGGGTCTGGTCTTCAAGATGTACAGCAACGAAGCCAAGGGTGCCTACCCTCCGATTCAGGCGCTCGAAGACCGCACCCAGTATGGTCAGGGCGTGGATGACGCCATCGCTGCGGGTCCGTCCGTTTTGGCCATCTATCCTGAATACCTGACCGACCCCAACATCACGCTGTGCCCCTCCGATGCGGGCCTGAGTGACCACCAGGGAGACCTGCTGTTCGACGGAACCAACGGCCCGGGCACCATTGGCCAGCCGCGTTTCGCCTACGACCCGGCCATCATTGACGCGTCCTATGCGTACCTCGGATGGTGCTTCGACAATGCCAAGCTGACGTCCCTCATCAGCGACTGGCCGAACCTCTCCGCGCTGGCGCCGCTGCTTGGCGGCGCGCTTCCCGCCGGCGTGCTGGTTCCCTCGCAGATCGCGGCGGCGCTGGACGGCATGGTCGCCCAGAACCTTTCAAATCTCTCGGCCATTCTGAGCAGCCCCTACGAGCTGGCCAAGATTTTTGACCAGGATGTCGAGACTACGGCTCCTTTTGGAAACGGCGGCGGTTCCAAGATCTACCGTCTGCGCGAAGGCATCGAGCGCTTCCTGATCACCGACATCAACAACCCCGGCGCGGCCAACATGGCGCAGAGCACGCTGTGGATGATGCTTGACACCATGTCCCAGGGCACGGGTGAGGCGCTCTTCAACCACGTTCCCGGCGGCTGCAACGTCCTGTTCATGGACGGCCACGTGGAGTTCATCCGCTATCAGGGCATTCCCGGTTTCGAGAGCATGGACGCGGTGACGGCGACGAATGCCATGGCCGGCGCGACCGCTCCGGTGCTTCCGACGGTTGCCACGCTGGTCGGCGCGTTCTAATCACGCGGACCACATCTTCGAGTTAGTGTTCAACCGCCCCCCGGCAACGGGGGGCGGTTCTTTACCAACCAGCCCCCTTTCGCGAAGTGACGGAGGACCATGCGCCTTTCCCCGCCTGTCCGGATGTGTCTCCTGGGGTTCATTTTGGACCTTGCGGTGATGATCGCCATCACCGTGGTGCCGTTTTATGTCTACCGGCAGCTGGGCGGGGACGCGCGGATGTCGGGATACTTCGGGGCGCTGCAGGCGGTGGTGTACATGGTCACCTGCCTGGTGACATCGCGCTATGTGTCCCGCTCTCGGAACGGGCTGAACTGGGTGCGGTTTGGACTGGTGTGGTTTGCGTGCATTTTCACGCCCGTGGTGTTCTTCCGCGACGCGACGGTCTGCATCACCCTGGGGGTGGTCGCCTGGGCGGGGCTGGCGGTGATCTGGCCGGCCCTGTACTCCTGGTTCGGCGCGGACCCCGACCCGGAGCGCCGCCAGAAGCATCTGGGCTGGTTTAATCTCTCCTGGAGTTCGGGGTTTGCGGCGGGGCCGCTGGTGGCCGGACCGCTCTATGAGTACGACTACCGGCTGCCGTTCGCGGTGCTGGCGGTGTGCTGCGCGGCCGCGCTGTGGCTGGCGCTCACCATGCCCCACGAGCGGGCCCATTTCGGGCGAGGCCGCGAGGAAGACCCCTCGGAGGAGGAGACGGGGCACCGCCGGGACGCCGTGCGCTTCCTGCATGCGGCGTGGGTGGCGGTGATCCTGGCGAACTGGATGGTGGGCGTGCTGCGCTCCGTGTTCCCCAAACGCGTGGAGGACCTGGTGCAGGCGGGCGGACTGGGGCTGTTCACGGGCGACGGCGCGGCGTGGCCCTTCAGCGCCCCCCCGGCGACGGTGTTCTCCTGGGTTTCCTTCGCGTGCTCCCTGGCGACGGCGGCGCTGTTCTTCTGGCTCGGGCGCACCAAGGGCTGGCGGTACCGCGCGTCGTGGCTGATTGTCCCGCAACTGGCGGCGGCGGCGGGCTTCATCTGGATGGGCGTGACGCACAGTCTCGCGGCCATGCTGCTCGGGTCGCTGCTGGTGGGGGCGAACCTGGTGGTGGCGTTCTTCGCCGCCGTGTACTACTGCGTGGCCGATCCGGCGCACAAGCACCGCCGCGCGGCGATCAACGAGGCGGCTGTCGGTTTCGGCGGCATGCTGGGCAGTTTCCTGTTCGGCGCCCTTTCCGGACGCTACGGGCTGGAGTTTCCCTTCCTATGGTTCCCGGTGTTCTACGCGCCCGCCTTCGCCCTCCAGGTGTGGCTGCTGCGCCCCCGGCGGGGCTGAGGCTTATGGCAGGGGTCGGTCAGGTGCTTGGAGTCTCTGGTTAGCGTGGGGGCGCGGCAAGCGGCGCCCCTACCTGCCCTGCCCAAGGCACCACGAAGGCACGGGACA
>JAKPUV010000419.1 GCA_029554925.1 Candidatus Hydrogenedentota bacterium
CAGATGGCGCGGATGCCTCCCTGCACCATGAGGTCGGCCACCTCCTGGGCCGCCGGGGCGGGCACGGTGATGATGCCGATCAGGACGTGCATCCGGCGGGCGAGGTTGGGGAGCTTGGTGATGGGAAGCACCTCCCGGTCATGCACCCGCTTCCCGATGCGGGCGGGGTCCCTGTCGAAGGCGGCCACGATCTCCAGCCCGTAGCGGTTGAAGCGTCCGTAGCCCACGAGCGCCGAGCCGAGGTGCCCCGCCCCCGCGAGAAAGGCCTTGCGCGTGCTGTTCCAGCCGAGGAAAGTCTCCACCGCCTCCACCAGTTCGGCCAGGTCGTAGCCGACCTTCGGGCGGCCCTTGATCCCCGTGACGGCGAGGTCCTTCCGGATCTGCGTGGGGTCGTAGTGGAGCTCGTCGGCGATCTGGCTGCACGACACGGTCTCCATGCCGCCGTCGAGGCACTGCCTGAGCATGTGGTGGTAGACGGGGAGCCGCCGGAGGGTGGGCTCCGGCACCGCGCGCTGGTGTCCCTTGAGGTTCATGTCGTGGCTCCTGATTGAAGAAATTTTTCCTTATTCTACCCGCGCGGAGCGGCCATGTCAACACGCGGGAAAGGGCGTGTCAGAGGCTGCCGGAGACGACGACCAGCGCGCGGTCGCCGCGCAGGACCGCCAGGGCGCCTTCCTCCGCATCGAGATCCGCCGTCATGACCACGCCGGTGACGGGGGAGGGGAGGGGCAGCGTCTCAATGGCGGGCGAGAACCCCGCGCCGCGCGACGGCCAGAGGCAGAAGGTGCCCGCCCCGCACAGGAAGGCGAGGTCGGTGCGGTGGTCGCCGTTGAAGTCGAGGGCGCGCAGTTCACGGACGGGGCCCTGCGCCCCGTCCAGCAGCCACTGGGCGTCCGTGGACACTTCGGCGGCCTTCCAGGGCTTGACCCCATATTTCCCCGACGCTTCGTCGAAGGCGTGCAGGGAGATTCTCACCGGCCATTCCCCGCCCGCCAGGGCGCGGCCGACGGCGCCGACGGTGGGCACGGGCGGCCTGACGTTCCACAGGACCAGGTCGGTGTGCCCGTCGCCGTCGAAATCCGCCGCGCCCTCGGGTTCCGCGAGGAACCCGGGATAGCGCCGCGCGGGGGAGAGGCGCATTTCCGTGCCGCCGCCCACGGGCGTCGTCCGGCGCAGGGCCACAAGGGTCTCGCGCTTGCCGCCCGGCGCATAGGCGTAGAAGACGCGGTCGTCCCCCGCGTCGTTTCCGGTGCGCAGGGGCATCCAGGGCCAGGACTCCACGGGGCCGTTCCCCGCCGTGGCGGCGGCGAGGGCGGCGCGCCGCTGGCGGGGCGCGGCGCCCGGGGGCAGGGCGACGGCGGGCAGTTCCGCAGGCAGGACGGGCACGGCGGCCTCGCGTCGGCTGACGCGCAGCTCCAGGGTGCCGGGCGGCCCCACGAGGGGCGGATGGACCGCGCCGGCCAGGAACGGCTCGCCGAGGCTGACTTTGTGGGCGGCTCCGGCGCCGATGGCGAAGCGCTCCACCGGCTCCCCCGCGGGGGTGCGCAGCTCCAGCCAGTCGTCCGTGGGCAGGGCGAGCACGGTGCGCCCGCCCCAGGGCACGGCCAGCACCAGCGGGAAGGGGCGCGGCGCGCCGCCGGAGAACCTTGTTTCCGCGCGGAAGAGGACGGTCCACGAGCCG
>JAKPUV010000423.1 GCA_029554925.1 Candidatus Hydrogenedentota bacterium
GTGGAATTCGGGTGCGGGGGCAATCGGCAGCCTGTGTTGCGGAAGAAGACGTCTTACTTCATTAGCAGGGAGCGGAGCGACCGAAGCGATCTCGTTCCCGGCAGACCCGCCGCTGTCGGCCTCCGCGCCGCCTCCTTGCCCCGCGGCGCGCCTTCGCGGTACAATGGGGGGGTCATGAACACGACACGACACAGCGAGATCCTCCGACTGCGGCTCCGACTCGGAAGCCGGACGGCCTCCGCTGTGTCCCGCCGTGTGTGACTGAACTGACAGAACGCGCATTCCGGGCCGCGGGGCCAGTCCCCGCGGCCTTTTCTTTTTGTCCGAAAACCTGAGAACGGCGGCGCGCCCCCCGCGCCGCACCCCGAAAGGAGGTGGTGTCTTATGGATTTGGGGCTCGACGGGCTCGAATCCGGTTGCTTGCCCGCCCTGCGGCGGAAACCAGTCGTTGAACACCAGAAAGCAACCAAAGAAGGATCGGTACCATGGAAAGAGAGATTCGTTTTTTCGACACCACCCTGCGCGACGGGGAGCAGACCCCGGGGGTGCATTTTGACGCGGAGACCAAGGTGACTCTGGCCCGCCGCCTGGAGGATTTCGGCGCGGCGGTGGTCGAGGCGGGATTCCCCGCCTCGTCGCCGGGGGACGCGGAGGCCGTGCGCCGCGTGGCGGAAGCCCTGGAGCGCGCCGAGGTCGCCGCGCTGGCCCGCTGCCGCGCCGGGGACATTGACGCGGCGGCGGAGGCCCTGGCGCCCGCCCGCAGGCCCGTTGTCCACGTCGTGCTGGGTGTCTCGGACATCCACCTGGCGAAGAAGCTGCGCATGTCCCGCGCCGCCGCCGTGCGCGCCATCGCGGAGTCCGTCACCCGCGCGCGCCGGCGCGTGGAGCGCGTGCAGTTCAGCGCCGAGGACGCCTCGCGCGCCGACCCCGTCTTCCTGCGCCAGTGCGCCCAGGCGGCGGCGGACGCGGGCGCGTCGCGGGTGAACCTGCCGGACACGGTGGGCTGCGCCCTGCCGGAGGAGTACGGCGCCATGATCGCCGACGTGGCGGCCTTCCTGGACCGAAGTGTCATCGTGTCGGCCCACTGCCACAACGACCTGGGCCTGGCCACGGCGAACACGCTGGCCGCCGTGCGCGCGGGCGCGCGCCAGGTCGAGGGGTGCGTGAACGGCCTGGGCGAGCGCGCGGGCAACGCCGCCGTCGAGGAGGTCGCCGCCGCCCTGCGCCTGAAGCGGATCGCGGCGACGGGCATCCGCCTGGAGCAGGCCGCCGAGCTCAGCCGCCTGGTGGCCGAGGCCGCCGGGGTGCCCGTGCAGCCCAACCGCGCCCTCGTCGGCGCGAACGCCTTCACGCACAGCTCGGGCATCCATCAGGACGGCCTCCTGAAGGACCCGGAGACCTACGAGTTCGTGTCCCCCGCGCTGGTCGGCGCGCCGGGCCACCGCTTCGTCATCACCGCGCGCTCCGGCCGCGCCGCCGTCGCCCGCGAGGCCGCCCGCGCCGGGGTGAACGTGGCGCCCGGCGACGTGGACCGCGTCTACCGCGCCGTCCTCCGGGCCGCCGACGCGCGCGGCGGCGCCGTGGACCCCGAAGAGATCGCCCGCATCGCCGCGGGCGTGTGAGGGCGGGGGGCATGGGCGGCCGCGGATTCCTTGCAATCCGCGGCCGCCTCCGGGCCGCGCGGGTGAAACAATCCGCGCTGGTTTAACAGCCCCCCACCGCAACCCGGAGGTCTTCCCTTATGCCCGAGTACGTCCCCCGGCCGTCCCGGTTCCGCCGTTGGATACGTCGCATGACTGCCCGACGCGCGGCAACACCCCTCCCTTCCCCCGCTTCCGCCGCCGCCGCCCCCCTGTCGCGCCCCGAAGGCGCGACCCCCGCCCTCGCCGCCTGGCGCGACTTCCTCCCCCTGCCCAACGACACCCCCTTCGAGATGCTCCGGGTCTACCGCGTGCTCCGGGACGCGGTCCCGGACATCTCGGACGCCGTCTGGACGTGGAAGCGCCTCTGCCACGCCGGGCACGCGGTGGCGGTGGCCGAGGCGGGCTCGCCCCGTGACGCCGCCGAGGCCCTCGCCCGCGCGGAGGCCCTCGAACGCCGGGTGAACCCCGGCGCGGGCGGTCTCGCGGGCCTGCTGGACATCGCCTACGCGGCCCTCTTCACCTACGGCGCGGCCGCCCTGGAACTGGTCCCCGGCCGGGGGCGCTCGGGCATCCATGACGTGGTGCCGGTGGACGTGTGGACTCTGCGCTTCCGCCGCGAGGGCGGCCGCGTGACGGCGTGGCAGGACACGGGGGACGGGGACCCCGTGGAACTGCCCGAGGGCCGCCTGGTCTATGTCGGCCTCGACCGCGACGGCACGAACCCCTACGGCCGGTCCATGCTCCGGGCGGTGCCCTTTGTCGTCCGCATCCAGCAGCGCCTGCTGGAGGACATGGCGAAGGCCACGCACAACGCCGGATGGGCCCGCCTCCACTTCGCGCGGAAGGCCGACGCCCCCGCGCGCGGCGAGTCGGCCGAGGCCTACGCCGAGCGCCAGACCCGCACCCTGGCCGCCCTGCGCGACGCCGTGTCGGGCCTCGCCCCGGACCAGAACCTCGTCACCCACGACGACGTGGCCGTGTCGGTGCTTCAGGCGGACCACCGCGCCGCCCCCTTCTACGACCAGCACAAGGCCGTGGAGGAGCAGCTCATCACGGGCCTCCACATGATGCCCGTCCTCATGGGCCGCAACTACGGCTCCACCGAGACCTACGGCACCGCCCAGTTCGAGGTGGTCAACCGCCAGGTCAACACGGTGAACCGCGAGATGCGCGCCGCGCTCGAGCGCCTGTTCAACCTGGACCTCGCCCTCGCGGGGGTGGACGCCCGCGTCGCCGTGACCATGCGCGGCAACCGCACCGTGGACCCCCTCCGCGACGCCGAGGCCCGGGCCAGGGAGATTGACAACGCCCTCCGCCTGCGCGACGCCGGCCTCCTCGACGACCAGGCCCTCCGCGAAACCCTCGCCGCCGCCCCGGCGATCTAGATGACGTATCTTAAGAACGATTCCGGGAACGCGCGCTGAGGTGGCACGGGCTTCCAGCCCGTGGTTCTTGGGCCGCATCCGTGACCCCATCACGGGCTGGAAGCCCGTGCCACCTCAGTGCCCAAGCTCGACACCCTCGTGAAAACACCGGTTATTAACCACGCGCCAGCCCCTTCGCTGTTTCCCATGCCTCCCACACTTCCCCTTTCCCCAGGAGTCACGCCATGCACCCCGAGCCCTTTGTCTTCCAGCATCCCGGCGCCGTCCTCCGCATGGACCGCGCCGCCGCCGCGACCGCCCGCCCCGGCATCCCGCCCGATGACGGCGTTCTGGAGGCGGTCAACCGCTTCGCCCTGCGGCCCCTCGCGCGGGAAGAGGTGGCCGTCTTCGAGCTGGACCTCTGCAACAACCGCGTGGATTCGCATTTCAGCCGCTTCCCGGAGGAGGAGCTGGAGAAGATCTGCCACCTCACCCCCGGCCGCCCGCTCATGGAGCGCCACGACCTGCGCGGCTCGCTGCCCCGGGGCACCTTCTTCCGCGCGCGCCTCCACCGCGACGGCGACACGGTGTCGGTGCGCCCGGAGGTCTACCTCCTGCGCACGGAGGAGAACCGCCCCTTCATCCTCAACATCGAGGGCGGCGTCTACCGCGAGACCTCCATCGGCTTTTCGTTCCGCCTGCCCGAGTGCTCGGTGTGCGGGAAGGACCTGCGCACCTGCGACCACATCCCCGGCCGCGCCTATGACGGCGAAACCTGCCACTTCATCCTGCGCGATGTGGTGGACGTCATCGAGGGCTCCGTGGTGTCCGCCGGTTCGCAGGGCACGGGCTTCGTCGCCCGGCGCGGCCAGCGCGCCGCGCCCCTGCCCACCGCCGTCCGCGCGCTGGAGGCCGCCCGCGCGGGTCTCCGCCCGCCCCGCGCGACGCGCCCCGGCCTCTTCGACTTCCCCGCCGCCGAATAACCCCGAAAGGACCGCGCCATGCACTGCCCCCCCGAGCCCCCCTGCGCCTTCGAGCGGGCGGCCCAGGTCGAGTTCCGCGCGCTCTCGGACGGCCTCCGCGAGGTCGCCCGCCGCGTCTCCCGCCTGGAGACCGTCCTCGCCCGCGGCGTCATGCTCCTCCTCGCCAACCTCGGCGGCATCGTCGCCGTCCTCGCCCAGCGCTTCCTGCAATAACCCCCGGAGACCCCGCGCATGTACTGGAAGATTGTGTCCGTTGAACCCGTCCCCGGCGCGGACCCCGTGCCGGAGAACGCGCCCCGCTTCGTGCTCCACCGTCACACCGACGCCCGCGGCCCGCACCTCGACCTCCGCGTCGAGGACGGACACGGCCGCCTGCGCGGATGGCGCATCGCGGCGGACGATCTCGCCCCCGGCGCCGACGCCGAGGCGAAGCGCCCCCATCCCGCCGCGTGGCTCGACGAGGACGGCGCCGCCCTGCGCCTCGACAACGGGCGCTGCGTTGCCGAGTCCGTGGCGGAGGACCGGGTCACCGTGCTGCTGTGCGGCCGCGCCGAAACGCGCCGCGTGGCGCTGCGCGCGGAGACCCCGCTGCCCGCGGGCTGTGCCCGCGCCCTCGCCGAGGCCGCGCGGGAGCACCGCCTCGCCCCGGAGACGCTGGCCGGACTCGTGCGCGACGGCGTGGAGGCCCGCGACCGCGCCGTGGCGCGCCTGTGCGCCCTGGGCCGCGAGCTGGACGGCCCGTCGTTCGACGCCCGCGCCTGGCGCGCCCTGCTGGCCCCGCTGGGGCTGCCGGAGATCCGGGCGCATCTCGCGGGATTCGAGGCCCGGCTGGACCGCCTCCACCCGCCGGAGCCCGTGTCCCGGCCAGAACCCCTGGCGCGGGACGCGGAACACCCCGCCGAAACCCGCGCCCGCAGCGCCTTCCAGCTCCTCCAGCACCCCCGCCCCTGACCCGCCGTTCGTCCATCCCGTCCATACAGTCCATCCCGTCCATCAACCCCAGGAGACTCCCATCATGTCCTTCGGAAACCTCGGCGGCCAGGTGACCCAGCTGGTCCTCACCTGCCGCACCCCCGAATCCGGCGCTGTGGCCATCGCCCGCGGCGACGCTCTTGCCCTCGCGGGCAGCTACCGCGTGACCAACGAAGCCGATGCGGGCGACCCCGTCTTCGGCGTGGCCCTCGGCGACGCCTCGTCCAACAACGCCGTCCTCCCCGTGCTTGTGCGCGGGGTGGCGCTCTTCGCCTACACCGGCGACGCGCCCGCCCCCGGCGGCGGCGCGGGCGTCGTCTTCTCCGCCCTGCCCGGCGTGGTCGCCGCCCCCGTGTCGGGGAGCGGCGCCGGGCAGGTCGTGTCCGTCAACACCACCGCGCACACCGTCGAGGTGCTGCTGTGAAAGGAACCCACCCCATGAACGACCGCGACACCCTGCTCCGCGAGCAGGTCCGCTTTCTCGGGCAGGAGCCCGACCGCCTCGCCTCCGTGCGCGGGCGCGAGCTGTACGACACCCTCGAGTCCCTCGGCCTGACGCACAGCCAGTTCTTCCAGGCCGCGGGCACGACCGCCGCTGACTACTGCGCCCGCGAGTTCGGCGTGGACCTCGGCCGCGTCACCGTGGAGCGCTTCTTCCAGTCGGACCCGGACGCCCGGTGGCTCTTCCCCGACATCGTCCGCGCCGCCGTGATGGAGGGGCTCCAACGCAAGCCCGTGCACCCCGCGCTCACCGCCCGCGACGAGCGGGTCGCCGGCGCCCTCTACGACATGCCCCATGTCGTGGAGAACGAGGAGGCCGAGGAGCTGCGCGCCGTCGCCGAGGGCGCCCGCATCCCCGAGTCGGAGATCACCTACGGCGACCGCGCCATCCGCCTGCAGAAGCGCGGGCGCGGCGT
>JAKPUV010000436.1 GCA_029554925.1 Candidatus Hydrogenedentota bacterium
AAGCGTGTCCGCCTGGTCCTGGTCGGTCTCGCCGGGGAAGCCCGCGAGCACGTCCGCGCCGAGGCCGATGCCGGGCACGGCCGCTTCGGCGGCGCGCAGGGTGTCCAGGTACTCCGCGCGCGTGTAGTGGCGGCGCATGGCGGCGAGGATGCGGTCGGACCCCGACTGGAGCGGCAGGTGCAGGTGCGGCGCGAGCCGGTGCGCCGGGTCGGCCATGCGCTCCAGCAGCCCGGGCAGCACCGTCGTCATCTCGATGGAACTGATGCGGACCCGCTCCACGCCGGGCAGGGCGTCCAGCCGGTCCACCACGTCCACCAGCGTCTTCCCGCCGCAGGCGTAGCCCCCGAGGTTCACCCCCGTGAGGATGAGCTCCCGCGCGCCGCGCGCCGCGAGGGAGGCCGCCTCGGCGGTGAGGTCGTCCAGCCGCCGCGACCGCGACCGACCGCGGGCGAAGGGGATGATGCAGTAGCTGCACATAAAGTCGCAGCCGTCCTGGATCTTGAGGTTCATGCGCCGCGTGACGGGCGGGCCGTCCGGGGTCCAGGGCAGGGTGAACGGCGCGCGGCCCAGGCGCGGGGCGCGCACACGGTCCTCCGGCGGCGCGGCGTCCAGCGCGGCGAGGTGCTCCGCGAGGCGCATCTTCTCCGCGTTCCCCAGCACGAGGTCCACCCCGGGGATCGCCGCGATGTCCGCCCCCCGGAGCTGGGCGTAGCAGCCGATGACCACCATCCGCGCGCCGGGGTTCGCCCGGATGAACTGGCGGATCATCTGCCGCGACTTCGCGTCGGCCTCCCGCGTGACCGTGCAGGTGTGGACGACCCCCAGGTCCGCGGGCTCGCCGAAAGGCACGACCTCATACCCCGCCGCGGCGAGCTGGTCGCACAGCAGGGCGCTCTCCGCCTGGTTCAGGCGGCACCCGAGAGTGTGTATGCAGGCCCGGCGGCCGGGCGGGGGGTGTGCCATGCTGGAGGTCCCGTGGCGCGGCCTACTTCTGTTTCTTCTTTCCCGGCCGTCCCGGCCAGTGCTCCGAGGGGGTGCGGGCGGAGGCCATAAAGGCGTCCACCTGCGCGACGATGTCGGGGTGGTCCGCCGCGATGTTGTTCGCCTCGCCGATGTCTTCGGGGAATTTGTAGAGCTGGGTGGGCTCGTTGGGGCTGAGGCTGACGGCCTTCCAGTCGCCCATCCGGGCGGCGCGGAAGTAGCCGCCCTCGTGGAACTCCCAGTAGAGCGGCGGGTGATCCATCTTGGCGGCGCCTGTGAGGGCGGCGGCGACGGAGACGCCGTCGAGGCCCGCCGGGGCCGGCGCGCCCGCCAGCTCGGCGGCCGTGGGCAGGAAGTCCCAGAAGGCCCAGACCTGGTCGCTCACAACGCCCGCGGGCACGCGACCCGGACCCCAGGTCACCATGGGCACGCGGATGCCGCCGTCGTGCATGCTGCGCTTGATGCCCCGCAGGGGGCCGGAGCTTTTGAAGAAGTTCGGGTCTATCCCGCCCTCCTTGTGGACGCCGTTGTCGCTGGTGAAGAGGACGACCGTGTCGCGGTCGAGGCCCTTGGCGCGGAGCGTGTCGAGGACCCGGCCGACGTAGCTGTCGAGGCGGGTGATCATGGCGGCGTGGCCCTTGATGGGGTCGGGCCAGGGCTTGTCGGCATAGGGGCCGAAATCGGGCACCTGCATGCCGTTGCCGAGGGCCGCGCCGCGCTCGTTGTTGGCGTGGGGGATGACGTGGCTGAGGTAGAGGAAGAAGGGTCTGTCGCGGT
>JAKPUV010000439.1 GCA_029554925.1 Candidatus Hydrogenedentota bacterium
TCCGCGACAAGCCCGGCGGGCTGGTGGTGGACTATCTCGGCCTGGCGCAGGAGCTGAAGGAGGCGCTCGCCACCTACACGGCGAGCGGCGGCACCGGCCGGACGGCCATAGACCAGAACGAGGCCGTCGCGCTGATGCTGCACAAGTACGAGGTGTGCCGCGGCCTGTTCCACGGGTTCTCCTGGGAGCTGTGGACGACCGGCACTCCGGCGGAACGGCTCGGCCTGCTGCCCCCGGCGCAGGAGCACATTCTGGCGCAGGAGGACGGCAGGAACCGCCTCCTGGGCGCCGTGCTGGAGCTGTCGCAGGCCTTTGCGCTCTCCGTGCCGCACGGGGAGGCCCTGCGCATCCGCGACGACGTCGCCTTCTTTCAGGCCGTGCGCGCGGCCCTCGCCAAACGCGCGGAGGGCGAGCCGAAGACCGACGAGGAGCTTGACCACGCCGTGCGCCAGATCGTGTCGCGGGCGGTCTCCTCCGACGGGGTGATTGACATCTTCGAGGCGGCGGGGCTCAGGAAGCCCGACATCTCGATCCTGTCCGACGAGTTTCTGGCCGACGTGCGCGGCATGCCGCAGCGCAACCTGGCCGTCGAGCTGCTGCGCAAGCTGCTGACCGGTGAAATCAGGACGCGGCAAAAGAAGAACGTCGTGCAGGCGCGGTCGTTCCTGGAAATGCTGGAGAACGCCCTGCGGAAGTACCAGAACCGCGCCATCGAGGCGGCCCAGGTGATCGAGGAGCTGATCGCGCTGGCGAAACACATGCGCGAGGCCGCCGCGCGGGGGGAGGCGCTTGGGTTGACGGAGGACGAGGTCGCCTTCTACGACGCGCTGGAGACCAGTGACAGCGCCGTGAAGGTGCTGGGCGACGACACCCTGCGGGCCATCGCGCGCGAGCTGGTGGAAACGGTGCGCCGGAACGTGACCATAGACTGGACCCTGCGCGAGACGGTGCGCGCGCAGCTCCGCGTGCTCGTGAAGCGCATCCTGCGCAAGCACGGCTACCCGCCGGACAAGCAGGAAAAGGCGACCCAGACCGTGCTGGAGCAGGCCGCGCTGCTGTGCGCGGAGTGGGCCTAGCGCCCGCCTACTGGGCGGGGGCGTCCTGGGCGCAGCGGAAGCCGTAGTCCTCGCGGGTGGCGTCCATGCGGTCGAAGTGGCGGGAGGCGCAGCGCGCCTCAAACTTGCCGGTGAGGTAGGATCCGCCGCGGAGCACCCGGAAAATCTGGCCGTAGTCCTTGGTCACGTCCTTGTTGCCGGGGTAGGCGTCGTACCAGTCGGACACCCACTCGTAGGCGTTGCCGGCCATGTCGACGCAGCGGTGGGGGGAGGTGCCGTTGAAGTAGAGGCCTACGCGGACGCGGCGGGCGTTGTTGGCCTCCTTGGTGTTGGCCATGCCCTCCTCGAAGGTCCAGCCCCAGGGGTACTCCCGCGCGTCGGTGCCGCGGGCGGCCCTTTCCCATTCGGCCTCGGTGGGCAGGCGCTTGCCGGTGAGGGAGGCGTAGCGCATGGCCTGCGACCAGGAGACGCCCGTGGCGGGCCAGTTTTCCTGGCCCTCGGTGAAGGTGTGCTCCGGAAAGACCGCCTTGTAGTCCTGGTTCGTCACCTCGAACTTGTCGATGTAGAAGGGCTTCAGGCTCACCACGCGCTTGGGCCGCTCGTCGGGCGCGCGGTCGTCGTTGCCCATGGTGAAGTCGCCGCCGGGAACCAGCACCATGCCCGGCGGCACCACGCCCGGCTCCATCTTGAGCTGCACCGCCTCGGTGGCGTTGGGCGTGAGCGACACGATCTGCTCCTGCTGGATGAACCCCGGGGTGTGGACGCTCACGAGGTAGCTGCCGGGGAGCAGGGTGAACCGGGCGGGCGTGGCCTGGGCCTGGGCCATGTTGTTGATCCAGATTTTCGCGCCCGTGGGCCGCGAGAACACCTCCAGCTGCGCCTCCAGCGGCTTCAGCTCGTGCTTGAACTCGAGTTTGAACCCCTCCTCGACGGTGAAAGCGTTGGTGACCGGCTCGTAGTTCTCCAGCCGCAACTCGTAGGAGTAGTCGCCCACCTGGAGCGGATACCCGAACACGGGCGTCGCGCCGACCTTCTCCCCGTCCACATAGATGTCCGCGCCGATCGGTTTGGACTCCACGGAGACCGTCCCCATCAGGGGCTCCATCTCGACGGTGAAGGTCTCCTCGGGCGCCCCCTTGACCTCAATGTCCGCAAAGGTGCGCTTGAACCGGTCGAGCGTCAGCACGGCCTCGTACCGCCCCGCCGGAAGCCCCTCCACGGTCACCGGCGTCGCCCCGCGGTCCTCCCCGGCCAGCAGCACCATGGCCCCCGCCTCGGGCGCGCTCTCGATGATGATCCGGGTGGGGGGCTTGGGCGGCTCTTTGGGGCCGCAGCCGGCCGCCAGCAGGGCGGCGCACAGGAACACAACCCTCCCCAGACGCCCCATGTCTCCTCTGCATGCGCCCCCCACCGCAGGAATCCTCTTCCCCATGGCGGATAAATCCTTATCAACCGGCACGTGCAGATAATGATGACTGCGAAACGGAAAAAAACGACGACAACCCGCCGCCTTGTTCACAGTATACCACCCTTCGCCCCCATTCGCATTATCTTTCTTCTTGTGGTTCCGGCATTGCATTGGTGGTGCCAATTTTTGCCCCGGGCGTAACCGGGAGCGTCCGGCCCCGGTCTAACTCCCCGTGGAACTGTGCCTTGGACCGGGGTATTCCCGGACAAACCGCGTCTGCGGACGCAAGAATAAGGATGCTGGACCCCATGGGCAATGCTGCACGACGGTGGGTGGTGGTTTCCCTGGCATGCGTGGCCGCCGTGGCGCTTTTCGCCTGGTGGATGTCCCTGGCCCCGTCGGCCCTGCCGGAAAACGCGCCGCCGGAGGCCTTTTCGGCCCATCGGGCCATCAAACACATCGAGGCCACCTGCCAGATTCCGCACCCGGCGGGCTCCGAGGCCAACGACGAGGTCTGCGCCTACATCCAGGAGCAGCTCGCCGCGATGGGGGTGGAAACCCTCCTGATTGACGGCCCGAAGGGCGGGCGGCGGGGGCAGTCGCTGGTGTGGGCGCGGGCCGTGCTGGGCCGTGTCCGGGGCACGGCGCCGACCAAGGCCATCGCCGTGGACGCGCACTTCGACTCGGTGCCCTACGGCCCCGGCGCGGCGGACGACACGTCGGGCATCGCCGCCATGCTGGAGACGGCGCGCGCGCTGAAGGCGGGGCCGCCGCTGAAGAACGACGTCATTTTCTGCTTCGCGGACCAGGAGGAGTTTGGCGGCGACGGCGCCCGGGCCTTCATCGAGCATCCGTGGTTTGAGGAGGTGGGGCTGGTGCTGGGGCTGGAGACGCGCGGTGTCAAGGGGCCGGGGCTCATGTTTGAGAGCACCCCGGAGAACGGGTGGATCATGCGGGAACTGGCGAAGGCGGACGTTTCCCCCCGGACCAACTCCATGATGACGGACTTCTACCGGCGCATGCCCTTCGGCAGCGACTTTGACCAGTACAAGCGGCACCGGCCCGGCTTCAACGTGGCGTACATTGACGGATTCGCCTATTACCACATCATGCTGGACAGCCCGGAGAACGTGTGCCGGAACAGCCTTCAGCACCACGGGGCCTACATCCTGGGCATCGCGCGGCATTTCGGCAACCTGCCGCTGGACGGCGACCTGAGCGCCCCCGACGCCACGTACTTCAACGTCCTCGGGAGCTGGATGGCCGTGTACCCCATGGCCTGGAACCGCCCG
>JAKPUV010000441.1 GCA_029554925.1 Candidatus Hydrogenedentota bacterium
CACCTATCCCTACGAGACGGTGGTCACCCTCACCCCCGTCCCCGACGCGGGCAACCGCTTCGAGATCTGGGGCGGCGCACTCGCCGGGACCGCGGAGCCCATCACCATCGCCATGACCGAAAACCGCTATGTGGACGCCTTCTTCATGGCCGAAACCTTTCCCAACTTTGCGCCGGGCAGTTTCTGCGCCGTGGGGTCCACCCTCTATTTCCTCGCCACCGGCCCCTATTCCGGAAGGGAACTGTGGCGGACGGACGGCACCTATGAGGGCACGCGGCTGGTCAAAGACATCGGCCCCGGGGGGGACAGTGCGAACATCAACTTCCTCACGAATCTAAACGGCGCGCTCTATTTCTTCGCCGGGAACGGCTCCGAGTACGGGCTGTGGACCAGCGACGGCACGGAGGAGGGGACGGTCTGGGTGACGGGCCTAAGCGGCTCCTCCCCGGCGCTGCCCCCGCTGCGGATCGGCGGCACCCTCTACTTCAGCGCCGTCAGCATCAACAACGGGGAACTGTGGGCGACCGACGGCACGGCGCAGGGCACGCGCCTGGTGAAGGCCTGGGGGCCGGACACGGGCTATCCCGCCTCCAACCCCGGTCAACTGGCGGACGTGGGCGGCGTCCTGTATTTCAACAACCGGACCCAGGTGGACCCCCAGCAGATGACCCTGTGGCGGAGCGACGGCACGACGGACGGCACGGTCCCCGTGGCGCAGAGCGTCAACATGGCGGAGATTGCCGGCCTGAACGGGCTGGCCCTCTTCGCCGCGGGCGACGCGCTCAACTATTCGCTGGTCGTGACCGACGGCACCCCGGCGGGCACGCAGGCGCTGAGAACCTTCGACTTCGGCCCCGGCGACTTCGCGGTGTCCGGCGGGCTGCTGTACTTCGGAGCCGAGGAGACGGAGGACTTTAACACGCACATCTGGGCCAGCGACGGCGCCACCACCTACAAGGTGGACAACTTCGGCTACCGCCCGTGGGGCCTGACGGACCTGAACGGCACGCTCCTGTATGTCGCCCTTTACACCGACTCCGAAAGCCAAGTCCACTGCGGCCTCTTCGCGACGACCGGCGCCGGCGGCGCCCTGCTCGCGGAGATCAACCAGACCCTCTTCTACGGCTACGGCGACTATGAGGCGGTCGTGGACGACGTCCTGTTCTTCACCGCCGAGAACAGCCACGGCGGCGTGGGGATTTGGAAAACCGACGGCACCGCCCCCGGCACCATGATGGTGAGCGACATCACGGAGGCGGCGGGCGGCGTCCCGCCCTCGCCCTATGAGCTCACGGCCATGAACGGAAAGCTGTACTTCTCCGCGGGCGACGAGACGCACGGCCACCAGTTGTGGGCAAGCGACGGCACCCCCGGGGGCACGCGGCCCATCAGCTGTCCAGCGCCCTGACCGCGCCCGCCTTGTCTTTGGGTGCTCGCCACCATTTCGGCTGCCCCTTCAGGGCAGGATGTCTTGTGGCCCGGATAACCCAGGGCTGGCCTGGCCCTTCGGGCGGCGGCCTGCCCTGGGCTATATTCGGCAACGCTTTCAGCGTTGAGAAGGCCGCAGGAACGGCAATAAACGGCCGCCCTTCAGAATGGACCCACGATCTTCGGACGGCCGGACG
>JAKPUV010000464.1 GCA_029554925.1 Candidatus Hydrogenedentota bacterium
CAGCCGCCAAAGCGCCGTGCGCCGCTCTTCGGCGGTGGTGGGGATGCGTGTCTCGGGCACAGGCGCCTCCTTTGCCCCTCCCGTGGCGAGGAGGGCCGCCGAGGCCGCGCCCGCGCCCAGCAGCTCCCTGCGGGACGGGCCAGCGCCGGGGTTTTCGGGGGCGCTCACCGCCGGTCCCTCCAGTCCATCCCCGTTATTTTCTCGAAGCGCCGGAGAGCCTCTTCGGCCTCCTCGCACACAATCAGATGCCCGTAGAAATAGTCGTTTGGGGGCGCATGCACCACAATGCGGCACCAGCGCCGGCCGAACAGCATCCCGCGCTCCAGACTGACCCGGCATGCCGCCCATCCCGCCCGGAATTCGCGGGGGGGGATCTCGAACTGCAGCACAACGTCCGGCCCGTCCACCTTCATCACGCAGAACTGTTCTGAGCAGAACACATGGGCGTACCAGATGAACGGCAGGGCCAGCGCAACGGCCGAAAGAAAGGATATCCAGCGGGCGGTCCATCCCGGCCGCTCGCCCGGCCGCTGAAGCGCGAGCAGGTGCTGGGAAATCAGGTAGGCTCCCGTGCCCACGACCAGGGCCGCCAGCCAGAGGATCGCGTACAGCACAATGTAGCTGTCCGGGCTTATCGCCATGATGATCTCTTCCGGCGGCTGGCTCATGTTGTGCGGCGCCCCATGTGTCAACAGAGAACCCGATTATAGAGTACAGCGCGCCCGATGGCAAGCGGATTCCCCCGGCGCGGGTTTGCAAACGGCCTGCCCGGGCCGATAGGCTGTGCCGTGAACGTGCACAAGGAAGAAAGCCATGGCCAGCCTGACCCTCACCCTGCTTGTTTCCATGGACGTGTTTGGCGCGGCGGTGCCCCCGCCGGAACCCCACGGCGCCGTGCCGTCCGCGCGCCAGCTTTCCTGGCATGAGCTGGAGTTTTACGGATTCGTCCACTTCACGATCAACACGTTCACGGACAAGGAGTGGGGCTACGGCGACGAGTCCCCGGCGCTCTTCAACCCGACGGACTTCGACGCCGCCCAGATCGTCGGCGCGGCGAGGGAGGCCGGCATGCGGGGGCTCATCCTCACCTGCAAACACCACGACGGATTCTGCCTGTGGCTCTCCAAGTTCACCCGGCACTCCGTGGCCGCCAGCCCCTGGAAAGACGGGAAAGGGGACGTGGTGCGCGAGTTTTCCGACGCGTGCCGCGCCGCGGGGCTCGCCTTCGGCGTGTACCTGTCCCCCTGGGACCGCAACCACGCCGAGTACGGCCGCCCGGCCTACGTGGACTACTTCCGCAACCAGCTGCGCGAGCTGCTGACGGAATACGGCCCCGTCTTCGAGGTGTGGTTTGACGGGGCGAACGGCGGCGACGGCTGGTACGGCGGCGCAAAGGAGACGCGCAACATAGAC
>JAKPUV010000490.1 GCA_029554925.1 Candidatus Hydrogenedentota bacterium
CGTGCGGCGCAGCGTGTGCGTGCCGGGGTTCCGTCCGCAGGGCGGCTTCATGGACATGGACGGCGACGGGCTCGCGGACCTGGTGACGGAGGGGTCGCCACTTTTTGACGGGGGCGCGCGGGAGACGGCCGCCCACTTGACGGTGAGGCAGACCCTCCCCCACACGGTGCGCGTCTACCGGCAGACACCCGGGGGCTTCTCCGAGGAGCCGTCGCCGGTCTTCCAGACGGAACTGGACCTCGGCGGCAGCATCTGGGAGCAGCCTCCGGCGCTCGCCCGGTACGCCGCAGGACATCTGGTGAGTTACTGGGGCGATTTTGACGGCGACGGGCGCCGCGATGTGATGGCCCGCACCGGCGGCACGCGGGTGGAGGTGTTTCTCGCCCGCGACGGCGCCTTCGCCGGAAAGCCGGACGCCGTGCTGCCGGTGGCCGAGGAGGCCCAGGTTTCCACGGCGGACGTCAACGGCGACGGGTGCTGGGATGTCGTGGCGCGCACGGCCGGACCGGAGGGGGACGCCGGCCAAACCCTCGTGTTCCGTGCCGCGCGGGGGAACGCCCCATGAGCGCCCTCGCCCCCGTTGTCTGCGCGATGGCGCTTTCCTGGGCCGCCGGAGCCCTCCAGGCGTTCAGCATCCCCCTTCAGCAGGACGACGCCTGCTGTTTCGCCGCCGACCTCGCGGGCCGGGGCGCGGCCGACCTGTGCGTCATTGACGGGTCCCGGATGCGCGTGTTTCCCGGCGGCGGCGAGGCGGGGGAATGGGGTGTCGCGTTCGAGCCGGGCACGGCCGCGGTGGACATTGCGGACCTCGACGGGGACGGCGCGCCCGAACTGATCGCGGTGCGCGGCGCCGACATTTTGAGCCGTCCCCTGGAGGACGGCGAGAACGGCTCGTGGACCGTCCTCTTCCGCGCGGAAACAAGGTTCTCCGGCGGCGCGCCGCGCCCCTTCCCGCTGGTGCTGGCCGTGCCCTGGGGCGGGCGCACCGTGCTCGCCCTGCCCACGGACGACTGGCTGGAGCTGCGCAC
>JAKPUV010000491.1 GCA_029554925.1 Candidatus Hydrogenedentota bacterium
CGTGCGGCGCAGCGTGTGCGTGCCGGGGTTCCGTCCGCAGGGCGGCTTCATGGACATGGACGGCGACGGGCTCGCGGACCTGGTGACGGAGGGGTCGCCACTTTTTGACGGGGGCGCGCGGGAGACGGCCGCCCACTTGACCGTGAGGCAGACCCTCCCCCACACGGTGCGGGTCTACCGGCAGACCTCCGGGGGCTTTTCCGAGGAGCCCGCACTGGTCTTCCAGACGGAGCTGGACCTCGGCGGCAGCGTCTGGGAGCAGCCTCCGGCGCTCGCCCGGTACGCCGCCGGACACCTGGTGATCCACTGGGGGGACTTTGACGGCGACGGGCACCGCGACATGCTGGCCCGCACCGGCGGCACGCGGGTGGAGGTGTTTCTCGCCCGCGACGGCGCCTTCGTCGGAAAACCGGACGCCGTGCTGCCGGTGGCCGAGGAGGCCCAGGTTTCCACGGCGGACGTCAACGGCGACGGGTGCTGGGATGTCGTGGCGCGCACGGCCGGACCGGAGGGGGACGCCGGCCAAACCCTCGTGTTCCGCGCGGCGCGGGGGGACGCCCCATGAGCGCCCTTGCCCCCGTTGTCTGCGCCATGGCGCTGACCTGGGCCGCCGCGGCCCTCCAGGCCTTCAGCATCCCCCTCCAACAGGACGACGCCTGCTGTTTCGCCGCCGACCTCGCCGGCCGGGGCGCGGCCGACCTGTGCGTCATTGACGGGTCCCGGATGCGCGTGTTTCCCGGCGGCGGCGGGGCGGGCGAATGGGGCATCGTGTTCGAGCCGGGAACAGCCGCGGTGGACATCGCGGACCTTGACGGGGACGGCGCGCCCGAACTGATCGCGGTGCGCGGCCCCGACATCCTGAGCCGGCCCCTCGAGGACCGCGAAAGCGGCTCGTGGACCGTCCTCTTCCGCGCGGAAACAAGGTTCTCCGGCGGCGCGCCGCGCCCCTTCCCGCTGGTGCTGGCCGTGCCCTGGGGCGGGCGCACCGTGCTCGCCCTGCCCACGGACGACTGGCTGGAGCTGCGCAC
>JAKPUV010000497.1 GCA_029554925.1 Candidatus Hydrogenedentota bacterium
CGCGCAGCCCAGCTTGAAGGCCACCCCCGCGCCGCAGAGGGCGGCCCCGGGGTGCCCGTCGGCTTCGCGCCGCGGATTGATGACCGCGTCCGCGGGCGGAAGCTCTCCTTCGAAACTGTGGTGGTCCGTGATGACGAGGCCGACCCCCAGGTCGCGCGCCCGTTGGGCGGCCGCGAACGCGGAGGTGCCGTTGTCCACGGTGATGATCAGGCCGACGCCCCCGGCGTGCGCCCGCTCCACATGGACCGGCATGATCCCGTAGCCGTCGCGCAGGCGGTCGGGCATTCCGGCCGTCACACCGGACAGGCCGAACCGCTCCAGCGCCCGCGTGAGCAGGGCCGTGGCGGAGACGCCGTCCACGTCGTAGTCGCCGAAGACCAGCGCCTTCTCCCCGCGGTCGCGGGCCAGGGTGACGCGCTCCACGGCGGCGCGCATGCCGGTCAGGAGAAACGGGTCAAAGAGTTGGGAGAGGGACGGGTTCAGGAAGGCGCGTGCCGCCTCGGGCGTGCCAACCCCGCGCTGCAGGAGCAGCTGTCCGACAACGGTCGGCACCCCCGCGGCCCGCGCGAGGGCGGCCGCCTCGCGGTGTTCGGTCTGCCTGACATTCCAGACGGCTTTCGGCCACCCAGCGCTCATAGGCGCTCACGCGCCAGCGCGACGAGGGCGTCCACCACCTGGTCCGCCGTGAGGTCCGTGGAGTCCACCAGCACGGCGTCGTCGGCGCGGCGCAGCGGCGAGTCGGCCCGGGTCCTGCTCTTCTCGTCGCGCTCGCGGATCTCCTCGCGAAGCTGCTCAAAGTCCGCCGGCATTCCCTTTGCCGCAAGCTCGGCAGCCCGGCGGCGGGTGCGGCAGTCCAGCGAGGCGTCGAGGAATATCTTGCACCTCGCGGCGGGGAAGACCACCGTGCCGATGTCGCGCCCCTCGGCGACCGTCGGCCCCCGCTCGCCGAAGCGGCGCTGGTGGTCCACCAGAATGCGGCGCACTCCGGGAATCTGGTCCAGCCGGTAGATGAGCCGCGTCACCTCGGGGGTGCGGATGGCCGCGGTCACATCCTCCCCGTCCACGGTCACGCGCTGTCCCGAGGGGGTCTCGTCCATTTCCAGGCGCATGTCGCGGGTGGAGGCTTCCAGGGCTTCGGGGTCGTGGAGGTCCACCCCCCGGGCCAGGGCGCGCCAGGTGGCCGCGCGGTACATGGCCCCCGTGTCCAGAAAGGCGAACCCGAGCCGCTCCGCCACCCGGCGGGCCACGGTGCTCTTCCCCGCGCCCGCGGGGCCGTCAATCGCGACGATTTGGGTGGCCCCGCTCATGCGTTGCCCCCGCCGATGAGCTGCGCGATCTTTGCGCGGGTGGGTTCGGCGATGATGCCCTTCTCCGTGATGATTCCGGCGATCAGCTCGGCCGGGGTCACGTCAAAGGCGGGGTTGTACACCCCGATGTCGTCCGGCGCGGTCTGGATGCCGAAACCGCAGGTGATTTCCAGCGGGTCGCGCTCCTCGATGGGGATGGCCTCCCCGGAGTCCAGCGAAAGGTCGAAGGTGGAGGACGGCGCGGCGACGTAGAAGGGGATGTCGTGCGCCCGCGCGAGCACCGCCACGCCGTAGGTG
>JAKPUV010000508.1 GCA_029554925.1 Candidatus Hydrogenedentota bacterium
CGACACGAAAAGCGTCGCCACGGGCAGCCAGTCCTCCCTCGCCGTGGGGCTGTTCTTCGGCCTTGTGCCCGAGGCCGACCGCGACGCCGTGCTGGCGAACCTCGTGAAGGCCCTGGAGGACATGCAGTTCCGCCCCACCACGGGCGAGGTGTGCTTCCGGTATCTTGTGCGCGCCCTGGCCGACGCTGGCCGCTCGGACCTCGTGTGGCGCATCGTCAACCGCACCGACCCGCCGGGCTACGGCTGCATGCTGCGCAAATTCGGACTGAAAACTCTCTCCGAGCAGTGGGACAAGCCCGGATCCTCCCTCAACCACTGCATGTTCGGCCACATCCAGGAATGGTTCCAGGCCTACGTCCTCGGCATCCGCCAGGCGCCGGACAGCCGGGGCTTCGCGCGCCTCCTCATCGCCCCGACGCCCGTCGGCGACCTGAACGCCGCCAAGGGCCACTTCGACAGCCCGCGCGGCCGGGTGGCCGTGGAGTGGAAGCGGTCGGAGGGGGCGTTCACGCTCTCCGTCGTCATCCCCGGAAACACCGCCACCGAGATCGTGCTCCCGGTGCCGGAGGGCGGTACAATCACCGTGTCGGAAGCCGGCGCGGAGCCGTCCGGGGAGCGGCGGCCCGTGCCGCAGTCCGGAGAAAAGGAAACACGCTTTACGGTGGGTTCCGGAAACTGGGTCTTCACCTGGAAGGCCCCCGGGGCCTGACGGGGGCACACAGCGTCCCGGGCGCCGTTCTGCGGGGCAGGGGACAGAAAAGGAGCGAGTCATGGAAGCGGTCATGGTCATGGTTATGGCGTATCTGCCCAAGGTCGCCCTGGCGGTCGCCGTTGCCGCCGCATTCTGGTTCGGCGGCAAGATTGCGGAGGCCGTGATCAGGCGCGCCGCGGAAAAGGACTCCCAGCGGAGGGACATCCTCCTGCTGCTGGGCCGGTCGGCGGCCTTCGGGCTGTCCGGGTTTGGCGTGGTGTGCGGCCTCGGCACCCTTGGGGTGGATGTCACCGCCATCATCGCGGGCCTCGGCCTGACGGGCTTCGCCCTCGGCTTCGCGCTCAAGGACATGCTGTCCAGCGCCCTGGCGGGGGTGATGCTCCTCCTCAGCCGCCCCTTCGTCTCCGGGGACCGCATCCTGGTGACGGGGTTTGAGGGCATCGTTCAGGGAGTGGACCTGCGCTACGTCACGCTGGCGGACGGCGACAAGAAGTACCTGGTCCCCAATTCGGCGGTGATTGCCAATCCGGTCACCGTGCTGCCCAGGGAAGCGCCCGCGGCGGCGGAGTAGGCGTCACCGGGTCTCCGACAGAAACTCCTGAAACTCCGGGTGCGCGTCGAGAATCTGCCCGGCGGCGCGGCGGAGCGCGTCCACCTGTTCCCGTTTCAGCTTGAAGGCCGTCGGGATGTCGTTCAGCGACTCCCGCTCCGCCTCGTCGCGCACCCGGTCAAAGTCCACCTCGATGAAATGGTGGTCCACGTCGGGGCCGGCGAGCTCGGGAAAGTTTTTCGCCACCGCCTCCGCGCCGTACAGCTCCGTGAGCCGCCGCTTGAAGCGCTGCCGCTCCTCCTGCTGGCGCACATACGACCGCATCATGACCAGTTCGGAGTCCGTCAGGTTGGAGAGGGGGGCCGAGGTGGCCACGCCCAGCACCTGGAACAGGCCGAGCACCTTGCCCTTCGGGTCGAGGGGCGGCTTCTTCTCCCGCTTGGCGTTGACCGTGATCACGACCATCTTCCGCACCGCCCCGTTCCTGAAGTCGGCCCCGAAGTTGTC
>JAKPUV010000509.1 GCA_029554925.1 Candidatus Hydrogenedentota bacterium
GCGAGCTCGGGAAAGTTTTTCGCCACCGCCTCCGCGCCGTACAGCTCCGTGAGCCGCCGCTTGAAGCGCTGCCGCTCCTCCTGCTGGCGCACATACGACCGCATCATGACCAGTTCGGAGTCCGTCAGGTTGGAGAGGGGAGCCGAGGTGGCCACGCCCAGCACCTGGAACAGGCCGAGCACCTTGCCCTTCGGGTCGAGGGGCGGCTTCTTCTCCCGCTTGGCGTTGACCGTGATCACGACCATCTTGCGCACCGCCTCGTTCTTGAGCGAGGCCTGGAAATTGTCGCCGGGAAAGGTGCCGTGCAGCAGCTGGAGCACCGGCAGCAGGCCGAGGTTGTCCGACACCCCGCCGTCGCACAGGTAGACCCACGGGCGGTCCTCCCCGAGATAACTCTCCGCCTGGAGCGCCGCCCGGTGGCGGGGGTGACCGGCGCGCTCGCGCGCCAGCTCCTCGCCGATCCACGCGGGCTTCACGAAGTCGTCCCCCTTGGGGTAATTGCGCAGCGTCACCGGCGTCAGCAGGCCGGGGAACGCGGCCGACGCCGCCACCGCGTGGCCCACCGGATACGCCGACAGGTCCGAGTACAGCAGGTCGAACTGCCGCTGCGTGAAGTCAAAGCGCGTGCCCAGCTCCGTGTCCGTGGCGTTCAGCACAATGAAGGGCCGCTCGCTTTTCGCCTGCAGGTCCGCGAAGGTCTTTTCCTTGAAGATGCGGTGGCTGAAGTCGTCCGCCAGCATGTCCGTGCGTCCGTAGAAGGGGGACGCGAGCTTCGGCCAGTTGAACGGTGACAGCACCCGGCGGATCAGGCCGTCCTGGATGCTGTGGTAGAGGACCTTGTCCGGGAAGTCCTCGAAAATCTCATCGCCGAACAGCCCGTAATACGCCGCCGGCAGGCTCCCCCCCGACACCGACGAGATGATGTCCACCTCGTCCAGCAGGGTGCACTCCTGTCCCTCCCAGACGATGGTTGTGTCGCGCAGCTTCTCCAGAACGCCGTAGGAGAGGGCCGCCGCCCGCGTGCCCCCGCCCGAAAAGGTCAGCACCACCAGCAGGCTGTCCGAGTTCCCCTTGCCGCACGGCGTGTTCTGGTAGCGGTAGCCGGCGTCCTTGTCAAAACGCGCCAGCGGCTCGTTGCGCAGCGGGATCGTGTGGCACCCCGCGAGAAACAGCAGCACCCCCGTGAACGCCCAAAGCCTCACCCGTCTGCCCGGCATGTCGCCTCCTGTGAAAGTCGCTGAAAACAACGCCAACGCGCGGCGAGTATAGCAGAGGGGAAAAGAATGGCGGAGAGGCAGGGATTCGAACCCTGGTTACGGTTACCCGTAAAACGGCTTTCGAGGCCGCCGCCTTCAACCACTCGGCCACCTCTCCGCGCCTGTGGGGACGCGCATTCTAGCAAATTGCGCCGCCCCTGTTCCATCGCGCTGAGGGGCGCGGCAAGCAGCGCCCCTACAGTGTCCCCCCGGCATTTGCAGGCACACCAAACCATTCTCCCGTAGGGGCGCTGCTTGCTGCGCCCTGTCATGGAGGCATGCCCCGGGTTCTTGTCCGATGATCAGCGCGCTACTCGGCCTTCGGCAGGCTCTCCCAGTCGTCAGGGAGCAGTGCGCAGCAGAGGGTGTCGTGGCCCTCGCGGGAGGAGTTGAAGAGCACCGCACGGCTGTCGGGGGTGAAGGACCCGTGCGGGTGCGTCTTGAGCCCCTTTCCGAGGTGTCCCTGCGTGAGCAGACGCCGCTCGCGCTTCTCCGGGTGGACCAGCCAGAGGTTGCGGTCGAAGTCGTCGCCCATGACCCATTTGCCGTCCGGGCTGCCGTGGGTGTGCCACGCCGGGTACTGCGCGAGCACCTCCATCTTCCCCTGCGGCCCGTCGGCGAGGGTCGCCGTGGCGATGCCGTGGGGCAGTCCCTTGTGCCGGTCGTCGTAGGGCCACACCGTGAACACGATCCGGTCGGGCCCCCACCACGCCTCGTGGGTCACCCACTCGTCATAGGTCTCCTTGTAAAACGGCGCCGGGCCGTCCCCGCCGACCCGGGCGGTCCAGACGCGCTGGGGCGCGTCGCCGCCCGTCTCGTGGCAGAACATCACCAGCCCGGGCGTGAAGGGGTTCGCCTGGACATGGCCCACCTTGAAGTCGAAGGCCGTCACCTCGCGGGTGTCGCCCGTTTTGGTGTCCACGGCGTAAATCGCCGACCGGTCGTTGTCGCCGATGATCGCGCCCAGGTACAGCGTGCTCCCGTCGGCCTCGACGGAGATGGTGCCCGAGAGCGACCGGACCCCGTCGGGCACCTTCCCAAAAATGCGGGGCTCCGCCGTGCCCTGGAAACTCTGGACCAGGTCCAGCATCCCCAGGGCGTCCCCCTGGACGTAATACAGGAACGGCGTGTTCCATGAGAGGGTGTTGTGCCCCGCGTCCTTCAGCGTCACCGGCTTCACCGTGCCGGTGGCAAGCTCCAGCAGGTGCGGGGCCATGCCGCCGCCCGACCGGTCGGACGTGAAGAAGAGGTATTTCCCGCCGTCCAGCCACATCGGGTGGGTCTGGTAAACAATGCTGTTCGTGGACCCGCCGGGCGTCAGGGTCAGCACCGTCGCCCCCGTTTTTTCATCCACATACGAGGGATAGAGGCCCGTGGGGATGCGGAAGCCCTCCGCCGCCCCCTCGCGGTGCCCGGCGGCGGCGCACAAAGCCGCCGCCCCCGCCGCCTGCAAAAAAGACCGTCTTCCCATTTTGGGCGTGAACATGGCGTGTTTCCTCCAATTGCCGCGCCCAGCCTAGCACAGGGCCCCGGAACATTCCCAACGCGGCACCGGGCGCACCTTCAGCCTCCGTGAGCAGGGCGTCCCGCGCCCCGAACATCAAATCTGAAATTTGAGATTGAATGGGGTGGAAAAGACTGCCAACCCGCTCCATGACCCAAACACCGCGCCGTGCGACATCCCCTGGAGTGCGGCTGTTACGTCCCGCCGGCCTTGTCTTCGGGCTCACGCGAAACGTGCGGGCGTGCCGCCGCCTTCCCACCCGCAGGCTCGCCTGCGGGCCGCCAGGGCAACAGGCAAAAAGACGTCCCTTCTTTCGCGCCGATGCGCCGGTCCCATCCCGTTCCCCACTCCGCGATCTCCGCGTTGTCCGCATCTCTGCGTTGAGTCTTCTCCCCAGTGCGCCGCCGTTGGTGTGACACGGGAAGATCCCCCAACGCAGAGCCCCTGCACTGAACATGCAAGAGCGCGGAGGCGGCAGGACCTCTTCAAGAAGAGGTATGACACTCACCCCACCACCCTGACGCTCAGAGCTATCAGAGCAAGTGGAGGTGCGCCCTCAACGCCGGGGTTCCGCCGCGCCACCAACTGATATCCGGGGGCTGGAAAAGTGCCCGGTGGTTCTCCTATAGTACCCGCGTCCGGAATCGGCCGGAACCCAGCGAAGGAATTTCCCATGTCCCCCAGCCACCGCCCCGCAGTTCTTTTTCCCTTTCTCCTCGCGTTTGCCGTCTGCCTGGCACCCCTGACGGCCCCGGCGGACGAGCTGGCGGAGAAGGGGCGCGCGGTGTTTGAGTCCACCAAGGCCTCGGTGGTGACGGTGAAGATTGTCAGCAGCATCTCCTTCGGCGGGCAGGACCGGGAGCGGGAGGCGGAGGCGAACGCGGTGGTGATCGCCGGGGACGGGCTGGCGGTGCTGTCGCTGTCGGCGGTGGACCCGACGGCGATTCTGGCGATGATGGGCGAGGAGATGGAGGGCACGACGAGCAAGCTGGTGTCCCTGAAGATGGTCTACGGGGACAGTTCGGAGCACGACGCGGAGCTGGTGCTGCGGGACAAGGACCTCGATCTGGGGTTCATCCGCCCGCTGGAAAAGCCGGCGGAGGCGCTGCCCTTCGTGAACCCGGAGACGGCGGCGGTGCCCGCGGTCATGGACCCCGTGGTGGTGGTGGGGCAGCTGGGTCCGGTGGCCCAGCGGGCGCACACGGCGTTTGTTGAGCGGATCGAGGGGATGGTGGAAAAGCCCCGGTCCTTCTATTTCCTGGGGACGCACCGGTCGGACAGCGTGCTGTGCTCGCCGGTGTTCACGCTGGACGGCGCCCTGGTGGGGGTGGGCACGCTGCGGATGCAGAAGGGCGGCAACACCTCCGGGGACAGCATGGTGGCGGTCATTCCGGCGGCGCAGGTGCGGGAGCTTCTGGACCAGGTTCCGCCCCGGGCGGAGTGACGCCGGGCCCGGGGGCCGCGCCGTGTTTCTTCCTGCGGGTGAAGAAGTCGTAGACGATGGGGATCACGAGCAGGGTGAGGACGGCGGAGATGGCGATGCCGCCGACGGAGGCGACGCCGAGGGGAACGCGCGGCTCGGAGCCGATGCCTTGGTCCACCGCCAGGGGCAGCATGCCGAGGATGGCCGCGGCGGTGATCATGACGATGGGGCGGAACTGGTCGCGGCAGGCGGTGATCATGGCGTCATGGGAGGACATGCCTTTCCCCCGGTACTGCTCCACCGAGTCCATGATCAGGATGGCATTGTTCACCACGATGCCGATGAGCATCACGAAGCCGAGCATGACCATCATGTTGATGGCGAGGCCGGCCGCCCACAGGGCCCACACCACGCCGACAAAGCCGAGGGGCAGCGTGAGCAGGATGATGAAGGGCCGGAGGAAGGATTCGAGAATGGCGGCCAGGGTGAGGTAGACGAGGATGAGGGCGATAAGGCCCGCCTCGGCGAAGGCCGCGTTGCCCTCCTGCATCACCTCGTACTGCCCGGGGAAGAAGAGCATGTACCCGGCGGGGAGCGGTATCTCGTTGGCGAAGAGCGCCTTGATGTCGTCCACCGCCTCGCCGAGGGGCTTGTCCGGCGAATTGTTCACAAACACCTTGGAGATGCGCATTTTGTTCTTGCGCAGGACCTGGATCGGCGCCAGCCGCTCGGTGACCTCGCCCACCGTTGAGAGGAGCAGCGGGCTGCCCGGGGGGCCGGGCAGGAGGAACTGCCCCACCTGCTCCTTCCCCTCCTCCTCGGCCAGCTTCACCACGATGTCGTAGTTCCGGCCGTCCTTCTTGTAGACGGCGGAGGTGAGTCCCTCGAGATTGGCGCGGAGCGCCATGCCCACGCCGACGGCCGGCATGCCGAGGTCGGACATCACCTCGCGCTTGGGCGTCACGCGCAGTTCGGGCTTTCCGAGCCGCACACTCGTGTCCACGTCGTCGAAGCCCTCCCGCCCGCGCAGCGCCTTTTCCAGGCGCAGTGCCAGATTGTCGAGCAGGGCGAGGTCCTCGCCGGCGATCTCGACCTCGATCTTGGCGGACTGGCCGCCGACCGTGCTGGGGGTGGACACGGTGACAATCGCGTCCGCATACCCCTGCATGTTCCGCCGGGCGGCCTCCACCAGCTCGTCCCCCGACTCCGTGCGCTCCGTCCGCTGCGGAAAGACCAGGGTCACCTGGGCGAGATAGACGCCCTCGCTCGCCTGACCGAGCACGCCCTCGACCTTGCCGATGGTGGTGACCATGTGCTTCAGTCCGGGCAGTCCCGCCAGCCGCCGCTTGACCTCCTCGACCCGGGCGGTCGTCTTCGCCAGGTCGTAGCTGGTCGGATACTCCAGCTTGACGGAGACCTTGCCCCGGTCGGAGTCGGGAAAGAAGGTGAACCCGAGCCCGGCGGCGAGCCCCAGGGAATGCCAGAGCATGAAGACGCAGAAGGCCATGAAGGCCAGGGCGGCCAGCCGGTTCTTCTCGAAGAACCGGAGCATCCGGATGAACCCCTCGGTCACGGCGTCCAGCGCACCGTTCCACAGGCGGTCCAAGAGCACGAGAAGGCCGCCGGCCCCCTCGGGGACCGGCTTCAGGAGCTTGGCGCAGAGGATGGGGGTGAGGGTGAAG